>DATMNS010000196.1:0-5782 GCA_035568735.1 Chthoniobacterales bacterium
TAGCCTTGGTGCACGGAGGAGTGCGTCCGGTCGTCGAGCAGGGCTCAAGCGTGACGTAGAGGGTGGCCGACCGCAGCGAGCACCCGGGGGCCGTCGCAAGGCACTCGATCTCTGCGTGCGGCAAACCGCTCGCCCGATGATAGCCGGTGGCCGTGATGCGACCTCCCTGCACGAGCACTGCGCCCACCGCCGGGTTGGGGCTGGCGTGCCCGACTCCGCGCCGCGCCGCGGCAAGCGCCGCCCGCATGAAAGTCTCGTCCATGGGATCTGCCATCGCCGAACCCTAAGCAGCTCGATCGCAGATCGCAATGGATTCCGCATTTCATTCGCTGTTTGGAACAACCGTGAGAAGTAACCTTCTGGCACAACCACCGATACCACAGCGGCTATCTAATTGCGCCGTTATGGCGCGATTAACGTCGGATCTCGTGCGAATATATTAATCGATAATATATTCATATCAAAATACTTAACTCGATAAATATCAAGAACTCAATGCGTGGCATCCGATGAGCTAGCTAAACAACCACTGAACAAACAGTTTAGCAGAAAGGAAAAATCATTATGAGCCTAATTCGTTACCAATCTCCCGAAATTTCAACCTGGCCCGCGTTTGCTCGATGGGCTGATCTCCGAGACGAGATGAACAGCCTCTTCGACCTGCCAGCGACGGGCAATTTTGCCCGGCAAGCACAGCTCTTCAGCGGCTGGGCGCCGGCTCTCGACCTGCACCAGAACAACGACAACGTTGTCGCGATCGTCGAGCTGCCCGGGATGCGCAAGGAGGACATCGATATCTCCCTGCATGACGGCATGCTGACGATCGCCGGGGAACGCCAGAGTTCCACGAGCGACGGGGAAAATGCCGAGCGCACCGAGCGCTTCAGCGGCAAATTCCGCCGCAGCATCACCCTGCCAACGCGCGTCGACGCCGGCAAAGTCACCGCCTCCTACAAGGATGGCATCCTGACCGTCACGCTCCCGAAAGTCGAGGAGGCAAAGCCTAAAAAAGTGGAAGTCACGATCGCATAATCACGGCCGGCGAACCGAGTTCGCCGGCCCCAATTCAGGAAAGGAAATTCTATGAACAACACCTCAGTGCGCGAAAATAACGGAAGGGCGGCGAACCGCTCCGAGAGCGAGAAGTTCGTGGCGCCTACCGCCAGCGTGAGCGAGACCGCCGATGGCTACACGCTGGAACTCGAAATGCCGGGCGTGAACAAGGAGGGCCTGGAAATCTCGATCGAGAAAAACGAACTCTCGATCGTCGGTCGGCGCTCCAACCCGGCCATTAATGGAACCCTCGTCCATCGCGAATCCCGCCCGCACAATTATCGCCGCTCGTTTGAGATCGATCCCTCGATCGATAGCGGAAAAATTGTCGCCCGGATGAATCAGGGCGTCGTGACTCTGACGCTCCCGAAGGCCGAAGCGGTGAAACCGCGCAAGATCACCGTCTCGTAATTCCAATTGGGTTAGGTAAACAGAAGCCGCGGGTCGCGAGGTCCGCGGCTTTTTCCGTTCCCAACTAATCTTTTTCGCCGCCCGCGCGCTTTTCTACTTGGCGCGCCCGTCGCCGCGTCGTACCTAGAGAGCCCCTTATGGCCACCAAAACCGAAGAAAAACCCGCCGCCGAAGACAAACTGATCGCCGCGCGCAACAAGAACCTCGACCTCGCCATCCAGCAGATCGCCAAGGATTATGGCGACGGCGCGATCATGCGGCTCGGCGATGAGAAAATCGTCGACATCGATGTCATCCCGACCGGCAACATCCTGATCGACCGCGCGCTCGGTGTGGGCGGATTTCCCCGCGGACGCGTGGTGGAAGTCTACGGACCAGAATCCTCCGGCAAAACCACCCTGACGCTGACGGTGATCGCACAAGCGCAGAAGCGCGGAGGGCTCGCTGCTTTCATCGACGTCGAGCATGCGCTCGATCCGCAATACGCCCGCCGCCTCGGCGTCGACCTGGATGATTTGCTCGTCTCGCAACCGAGTTCGGGTGAGGAAGCGCTGCGAATTGTGGAGACATTGGTGCGCTCGAATGCCCTCGATGTCATCGTGCTGGACTCGGTCGCGGCCCTCGTCACAAAACAGGAACTCGAAGGAGAAATCGGCGACTCCACGGTCGGCGCGCAGGCGCGGCTGATGAGCGCCGCGATGCGCAAACTTACCTCGCTCATCTCAAAAGCGCGCACCTGCTGCATCTTCACCAACCAGATTCGCGAAAAGATCGGCGTCATGTTCGGCAACCCCGAGACGACGCCGGGCGGAAAGGCGCTCAAGTTCTACGCCAGCGTCCGCATCGATATCCGGCGCATCGGGGCGATCAAGCAGACCGACGGCGTCGTGACCGGCAACCGCACCCGGGTGAAAGTGGTGAAAAACAAAGTCGCGCCGCCCTTCACCGAAGCGGAGTTTGACATCATGTACAACGAGGGAATTTCCTCGACCGGCGCGCTGCTCGATCTCGCGCTCGAGAAACAAATCGTGGAGAAGCGCGGCTCATGGTTGAGCTATAAAGGCGCGCAACTCGCCCAGGGTCGTGACGCCGCGAAAGAGGTCTTGAAGAACGATCCCGCGCTCTACGAAGAAATCGAGACGGCGGTTAAAGCGAAGCTCGACGAAGAAAAAAAGTAGCCGCAAAAACGAACCGTCGTGCATGATGCTCCCGCCTGGGTAGCGCACGCGTTCCGCGTGTTGGTCGCGGCATTCTGCCGCGGCGAACTTTTCGTAAGGCACGGGGCACACAGAAGGCGTGCGCTCGCCGGGCGATCGATCACACGCCGATGAAAAATTCCTCATTCACGCTAAACTCCACCCGATGACTTCCGCCGAGATTCGCCAATCATTTCTCGATTTCTTTCGCGAGAAAAAGCACACCGTTGTGCCCTCATCCTCCCTTCTCCCCGACGCGCCCAATCTCCTTTTCACCAACGCGGGCATGAATCAGTTCGTGCCGATTTTCCTCGGGCAACAACGGCCGAGCTTCGATCCGCCGCGCGCCGCCGACACCCAGAAATGCATCCGGGCCGGGGGCAAGCATAACGACCTCGACGACGTCGGGCTCGACACGTATCACCACACCTTTTTCGAAATGCTCGGCAACTGGAGCTTCGGCGATTACTTCAAGCAGGAAGCGATCGAATGGGCGTGGGAGCTGGTCGTTAGGCGCTGGAAATTTCCGCCCGAGCGGCTTTATGCCACCGTCTACCGCCCCGGCCTGAGCGAGCCCGCCGATTTCGACCAGGAGGCGCACGACCACTGGCACCGGCTCTTCACCGCGACCGGCCTCGACGCCGCCGTCCACGTCGTGAACGGGAACAAGAAAGACAATTTCTGGATGATGGGCGACACCGGCCCGTGCGGACCGTGCAGCGAGTTGCACGTCGATCTTACTCCGCTAGGCGACACCCGCGGTGCGCTCGTCAACGCCGGCGACCCGCGCTGCATCGAGATTTGGAACCTGGTTTTCATCCAGTTCAACGCCAATCCTGATGGCACGTTTTCTCCCCTGCCCGCCCGTCATGTCGACACCGGAATGGGCTTCGAGCGCGTCACTGCGATCATCCAGGGCACGAAAAATTTCTCCGATTTCACGGGCACGATCTCGAACTACGAGACCGACATCTTTCGGCCCATTTTCGACGCGATCGAAAAATTCAGCGGCAAGACTTACACCTCGACGCTGCCAAAATCTGGCGCTGCCGCGGAAAGCGAGCAGGAAAAAATTGACGTCGCCTTCCGCGTCGTCGCCGACCACATCCGCACCCTCAGCTTCGCGATCGCCGACGGCATCCAACCGAGCAATGAGGGGCGCGGTTACGTTTTGCGGCGCATCCTGCGCCGCGCCGTCCGCTACGGACGTTCGTTAGGCCGGCACGAGCCTTTTTTCTACCGGCTGGTCGAAGTCCTCGCCCTAACGATGGGCGATGTTTTCCCCGAGCTGACCGAAAACCAGGCGCATATCGAAGCAACGCTGAAACGCGAAGAGGAATCCTTCAACCGCACGCTCGACAAAGGAATCGCCCTCTTCGAAGCCGAGGTCGCGCGCCTTCAGCCTCCGGGGAGCGCGCGCGACTCGCGTGCCGTTTCCGGCGACCCGCCGGAAACGTCCCCCGCATCTGAAACGCGCTATGCCAAACGCCGCCTCCCCCACTTTGAGCGGCCGTGGGGCAAATACGCGATCACCTTCAGCACCGAAGGCCGTCGTCCCCTGACCGCCGCGGAACGCGATATCGTCCTCGACTCCATCCTTTTTCCGGCGAAGCGAAATCACTTCGAACTTTATGTCGCTTGCGTCATGCCCGATCACGTCCATCTCCTCCTCGAGCCGCAAGTCGAGTCGCAGGACGGGAACGGTAATGCCGTCTTTTTTCCGCTCACCGAACTCCTGCAAAACATCAAATCCGTCTCCGCCCATCGAATCAACAAAGCGCGCGGGGCGGTTGGACCCGTGTGGGAAAAGGAATCGTTCGATCGTTTGATCCGGTCTGAAGCCGATCTCCAGGAAAAATACCTCTACATTTGTAAGAATCCCTGGGAATCGAGGATCGCACAGCCGAATGAGGACTATCGGTGGCTCTGGACACCTGAGAGCGCGCGAGCGCCCGGCGAGTCGCCGGACGCGGCACGCGAGTCGCGTGCGCTCCCAGGAGCGCACAACGCGACGCAGATCTCTGGCGCGTTCGCTTTTCGGCTTTATGACGAACAGGGGTTTCCGCTCGATCTGACGGAATTAATGGCGCGCGAACGCGGGCTCACGGTTGATACGGAAGGTTTCGAGAAATTGATGGAGGAACAGCGGGCCCGCGGCCGGTCGGCGCAGAAGAAGGAGGTGATCGCCGTTTCGCAAGGCATTCCTCCCTGGACAACGACATTCGTGGGTTACAACGATCTCCGTAGCGAGGGCGGGCACTACATGCTTCGAGGCGATCAGCTGTTCGTTGAGATCACACCTTTTTACGCTGAAATGGGCGGGCAGGTCGGAGACACCGGCCATGTTCAAACGCTCAGGGGAAGCACGGTTGAAATCACCAACACATTACGCGCACCGACCGGACATTACATTCTTAGAGTTGGAGACCCGTCGGCCTTCGAAGAACCCGATGACGTTCCCTTCCGTTATATAGTCAATGCGCCGCGCCGCGCGGCGATCGAGCGGCACCACACGGTGACCCACCTCCTTCACTGGGCGCTGCACGAAGTCGTGAGTCGCGACGCGACGCAGAAAGGCAGCTACGTCGGACCCGAGAAACTGACCTTCGATTTCTCGAGCGCCGCCCTGACGGAACCTCAGGTGCGCGAGGTGGAGAAGCTGGTGAACGAAAAGATCGCGGAGAACGCGCCCGTTTCGTGGACAGAAATCCCCTACCCGGAAGCGAAGCGGCGGGCCAACATCATGCAGTTCTTCGGCGACAAATACGGCGACATGGTGCGCGTCGTGCAGATCGGCGGCGTGCCTAACGAGTTGAACGGTTACTCCATGGAGCTCTGTGGTGGCACCCATGTCCGCGCGACCGGCGATATCGGATCGTTCCGCATCCTGAGCGAAGGCGCGATCGCGGCCGGGATTCGACGGATTGAGGCGGTCGCGGGCCACGCGGTTGGCGAATGGGCGCAGGCCGAAGCCGCGCGCCAGGAAGAAATCTGGGCTCGCGGCCTTGCCCGCGTTTGAAACGACGAACGCGGCGGCGATGACGGCCAGCGTCGACACCCGCGCCGCGCAGCTTGAAAAAATCGAAAACGAGGTGCGCGATTGGGAAAAGGCGAACGCCAGG
>DATMNS010000197.1:0-6345 GCA_035568735.1 Chthoniobacterales bacterium
CGACAGCACGATCATCACGAACCCGAGCGATTCACTCGATCACGCGCCAAGTGTGCAAAATGTCGGCTCCCACATGGGTCTCGACGCGACCCGGAAATTGCCCGGCGAAGGTTATCACCGCGGCTGGCCGGAGCTGGTGCGGATGAATGAAGAGACGCGCAAGCTGGTCGACGCACTGCGCCGCAGCCGGGGGCGTTGACCCCGGCCGGGCGAATATCGCCTCCGCGTCTGCCGGGGGTCACCGCCCCCGGGGCTACAACCGGATGTCGTTAGGGCCGGCGGAAAATTCCGTTGGTCGACGGATCCCGCACAAGCGCCCCCTGCGGCACGCCGCGGACGTCAATCACGTTATGCGGAGCATACGGGCTGTAAACGTAACCCGCTGTCGCGGTGGGACGCGCGTAAGGATAGCCATCCGGAGGAGCGTGATAATAACGAGCCTGATCTTCCGCGACCGCCGCACCGAGGAGCGCTCCAGCCAAGGCTCCCGCACCGGCACCGATCGCTGCACCCTCGCCGGTGCCGCTGGCGGCGGCGCCTATCAGCGCGCCGGTGGCCGCGCCGCTAAACGCGCCGAAACCCGCTCCCTGGCCGGCCGGGGTTTCGCAGGAACTCAGACCGGTCGCGAGAAGAATCGCGGCCGAGACCGCGGGCAGAAAGTATTTTTTCATAGTGCTTTGGATTCGAGCTGCGCAAATCAGACGGATGCTCCGCCCGGTTATTCAAGGCAACTTCAGCAACTGCCGGGTCACATGCAAGAGCTTTGCAAACTTGCTCAGTCCGTAATCGCGCGCAAAGACGCGGAAGCGATCCTCCTCCATTTGCCGCAAGAGGGCGCGGTAGATCGAGGCCATGATCTGCGCGCTGACCATCGAACGCCGGTCTTCGCGCGGGAGGAGCGTCGCCGCGTTTTGAAAATAACCGTGCGCGCGGTCCGCTTCGAATTGCATCAGCCTAACGAATCGGTCATCGTGGATCCGTGCCGCCAGATCCTCCGGGGAATAAGCAAAGCGGGCCATGTCCTCGCGCGGCAGATAGACCCGACCGCTCGCCAGGTCTTTCCGCACGTCGCGCAGGATGTTGGTCACCTGCAAGGCGAGCCCGAGCTCGATCGCGTAGTCCCGGCAGGCCGGATTGCGGTAACCGAAAATCTCAATGCTGACGAGGCCGACCGCGCTCGCGACCCGGTAACAGTACTCGCGCAAGGCCGCGAAGGTTTCGTAGTGCGAAATCGTCAGGTCCATTTCCACCCCGGCGATGATCTCCTCGAGCATCGCCGGGGTGATGGCGTATTGGCCGAGCAGGCCGCGCACGGCGGGCGCGACCGGCGACTCGCCCGGCACCGGGCCGTGGAGCGCTTTGCGCCAAACGGTCAGGCGGCGCGCTTTCTCCTCCGTGGCCAGGTCGGTCGCGTCCGCGATATCGTCGATCAGCCGGCAGAAGGCGTAGAAGGTGGTGATGTCGCGCCGCCGTTCCGCGCCTAACGAAACGAAAGCGAAGGCGAGGTTCGATTTGCTGGCGCGGGTGATCTGCTCGGCGCTGGACGAGTCGGTCGGCATGGCGTCAGTAACGGATCCAGCTTTCACGATTGGCCCGCCCAATCTCGCATTGCCGGAAGAAACAGACCCAGCTCGCGAGCAGCCAGCCGGTGACCAGCGCGCGCGCCAGGTCGTAACAGAGTGGCCAGAGAATAAGGGCGAGCGGCCGCTCCGTCGCCGCGGTGCGAATAACGGCATCAGAAAAGGTGAGGAACCAGTAATGCAAGGCGCAGATCAGGAGGAACCAGCCGAAGCGGAAGGCATTTCGCCTAACGAATTGCCAGTGCGCCTGGAAAGCTTCGCGCAAAGTCTCGTTATGCAAGACGAGCGAAACCTGCATCGCGGCGAAAGAAACGATGAGGGCGGACATGGCGTAACGGCCGGCGGGCAGATAATCGAGCACGCCCGGCACGTCGCGAAAATAGGCGATGAGGAGTGGAAGACGCAGGAGCAGCGTGCTCGCGAGCACGAGCAGACCGAGCCAGCGCAGGACGAAACTAAAACGGCGCATGGCAAAACGGAGAAGCGCTCCTTCCCGGAAGTGCAGCCCCTTAATCCACGCCAGGCAGACCGTGATCAGGTAAACCTGAAGGTAAACCGCGCAGAGATATTCGAAGACAAACGCCACCGTATCGACCGCCGCCGAGGTCTGGAGAAGATGCGCGGGGGAAAGAAAGCGCGCGCGATCCGGCAGTTGCCAATAGATGAGCGGTTTGAGGAGCGAGGCGAGCGCGCCGAGTAAAACGCCGAAGTAAATCAACCAGCCGCCGAGTCCGAATTGTTTGCGGAGCGCGCGGACCAGGCTGCGATGCAGGCCGCGCCAGTTAACGATCAGGAGGAGCGCGGCAATGAAGGCGAGCGGAAAGGTCGTCGCGGCGGCGTCGAAGATTCCGGCGACCGCTTCGACCATGTGGAGCAGGCTCTCGCGCCAAACCTGGGAAAAGAGCGGCCAATGCCACGAATCCCAGAAGGCGAGCTGGTCGAGGCGCAGGTCGTCGGTCGATTGCAGCGGGGTGAAGACCGCGAACTGGAAGGTGGAATAGGCGAAGGCGAAAAGCGCGAAAAGGAGCCAGAGGCGCTTGAAGCGCAGGGTGCAGCGGAAGCCGTCGCGCAGCGCGACGCGCACCGGGTTCGTCCGCATGACAAGCAGATAGCCGCCGAACATCCCGAGCAGCGGGTAGACGCGCGGCACGGCCGAGAACATGGGGCGACGGGAAATTTCTGCCTAACGAATAAAGCCCCAGTGCCGGTTGAACGGCCAGTAAACGAAGAGCCCGCGACCGACCAGATTTTCCTCCGGCACCGGCCCCCAATAGCGGCTGTCGTAACTGTTATAGCTGTTGTCGCCCATCGCGAAATAGCTGTGCGGCGGAATCACGAAAGAGCGGTCGGGGGCGCCGAGAAACGCCTGCCCCGGCGCGTAGCCCCTGTAGGGATCCTTCGCCGCCATCACCCGTCGGATGCCGAACCGGGTGGCCGGCTCGCCATTGATGTAGAGTTTGGGTGAATCGATCCGCAGCTCGTCGCCCGGCGTGCCGGTGAGCCGCTTGATGTAAAAGGGCGCGCCCGCTTCCGGATCTTCGCGAATCCCCAGGATGTGATTGGTGCGAAAGACGAAAACGTCGCCCCGGCTCGGAGGCACGAAGTTGTAGCTGCACTTATCGACAAACACCTGGTCGCCGGTATCGATCGCGCCGCGCGCAATGACCTGGCCGCGACGATAGCGGTTCCCCGGATAAACCTGGAAATCCTGCCGCAAAATTTCCGGCGGTGCGTAGACCGTGAAGGATTGGTGGTCGCATTCGATGCCCGACAAAGTGAAGAAAAAAAGAAACTTCTTCGAGGTGACGTTCTCCACTGTGTTGTCTTCCTCCGAGACGACGTTGATGTAATTGCGGCCCAGGACGAGGAAATCGACGATCTGTTTCAAAAAGTTGGGCGCGGGCTCGTTCGTGGGGTGGCCGATGATACCGTTGAGCGTGGGCTGCATCGAGCCGGTCGGAATTTTGAACGGCTGGAGAAAGTAGGAGCGAATGCCAATCGCGACCACGATGGCGACGAGGATGACTTCGACGTTCTCGCGCCAGACGGCGTCCTTGTGCGGCGGGGTGTGCATCGTCAGGAGGGCGTCGAGTCGCTCCGATTCCTCGTGGCTGGCGCGATTGTCGCGCGCCTTCATGGCCGCCCGCACCTTCTCGATCTGGGCCTGGAGCTCGGCGGCGGTGGCCGGGCTCAAGCGGTCGCGCCGGTAACGAATCAACTTCTCCGCGTGGCGGACGAGGAGATGGCAGTGCTTGATATAGCGCGGTTGAAACATGCGGCGAAACGCTAGCCGAGGAATGGGGTTTGCAAAGAGTATTGTAGGCGGCGAAGCGCGGCCTGAGCGACGACGTCGAGGCCCGCGTCGCCCAGAGGGCGACGTCTCATTGCGACGACTTCAAGACCTCGATGAAGGCTTCCTGCGGAATGTTGATCTTCCCGATACTCTTCATCCGTTTCTTTCCTTCTTTTTGTTTCTCGAGCAGTTTGCGTTTGCGGGTGATGTCGCCGCCGTAGCATTTTGCGGTCACGTTTTTGCGCAGAGCAGAAATCGTTTCCCGGGCCACGATCTTGCCGCCAATCGCCGCCTGGATCGCAACCTGGTAGAGCTGACTCGGAATCACTTCCTTTAATTTCGACGCCAGTTGCCGGCCACGCGGCTCGGCGCGATCGCGATGCACGATGGTCGAGAAGGCGTCGACCGGTTCGCCGTTCACGAGCAGATCGAGCTTTACCAGCTTCGAGGCGCGATAGCCGGCGTGCTCGTAATCCATCGAGGCGTAGCCGCGGCTGATGCTCTTAATCTTGTCATTAAAATCGACCAGGATTTCGTTCAACGGCAGTTCGCAGTGCAGCATGACACGCCGGGTATCGAGCGACTCGGTATGATCCATCGTCCCGCGCTTCTCGAGAATGAGCTGCAGGATGTCGCCGATGCACTCGTTAGGGCAAAGAATGTAAGCGCGCACGATCGGCTCGCGGATTTCCTCGATCACGCTCGGGTCGGGCAGGTGCGCCGGGTTATCCACCAGCACGATCTCGCCGCGCGTCGTGAGCACTTCGTAGATCACGCTCGGGGACGTCGCGATGATATCCATGTCGTACTCGCGCCGGAGCCGCTCCTGAATGATTTCCATGTGGAGCAAGCCGAGAAACCCGCAGCGGTAACCGAAGCCGAGCGCGACCGAGCTTTCCGGCTGGTAGACGAAGGCGGAATCGTTCATCCGCAACTTGCTGATGGCCGTTTTCAAATGCTCGAAGTCCGCGGTGTTGATCGGGTAAATTCCGCTGAAGACCATCGGGTGAATTTCCTGGAAACCCGGCAACGGCTTCTCCGCGGGATGGCGCAGGTCGGTCATGGTGTCACCGATCTTCAACTCGGAGGTCGTCTTGATATTGGCGATCACGTAACCGACATCGCCCGCGTTGAGCGTCGCCTGCGCGAACATCTTCGGGGTAAAAACGCCCACTTCCTTGACCTCGTAGCGCGTGTCGGTGCTCATCACCTTGATCTGTTGATTGGCCTCTACTTTGCCGGAGAAAACGCGCACATAGGCCACCACGCCGCGGTAGATATCGAAGACCGAATCGAAGACCAGCGCACGCAAGACTTCATCGCCAGGCCGGGGCGGCGGCGGAATGCGATGCACCACCGCCTCGAGGATCTCCTCGATCCCGATCCCCATTTTCGCGCTGCAATCGATCGCTTCCTCGGCGGGAATGGCGAGAATTTCCTCGAGTTGCCGATGGACCGAGGGCAGGTCGGCGTTGGGCAGATCGATCTTGTTGATTACCGGCACAATCGTGAGGCCCTGTTTGTGCGCGAGATGCACGTTCGCGACTGTCTGCGCTTCCACACCCTGGGCGGCGTCGACGATGAGGAGCGCGCCTTCGCAGGCCGCGAGGCTGCGCGAAACTTCGTAGGCAAAATCCACGTGCCCCGGCGTATCGAGCAGGTTGAGCCGGTATTCCTGGCCGTCCTTCGCGGTGTAGCGCATCGCCACCGGATGCGCCTTGATCGTGATCCCGCGCTCGCGCTCCAGATCCATCGAATCGAGCAGCTGGTCCTGCCTGTCGCGGTCGTGGATCGTGCCGGTGCGTTCGAGCAGGCGATCCGACAAGGTCGTTTTGCCGTGATCGATGTGCGCGATGATGCAGAAATTGCGAGTCAGCTCGATCGACATGAAGGGGCACACTATGCGGGCGCGCCGGGAGATGGTCAACGGAACGGCCCGGCGGAGAAATTAACCGCCGAGGTCGCGGAGAGCGCAGAGGAGAAATTGGATATTGATCTGAACTAACATCTTCTCTTCCTCAGCGTCCTCTGCGACCTCTGCGGTTAATTTAACGCCGCGATCGCGGCCCGATAAACCGCGGTCGTTTCCGCCGCCCCTGCGACAGTGACGTTCAGGTCGCGCAGGAGCCCGTCCTGTAATCCGTAAATCCAACCGTGCACCGCCAACTCCTGGCCTCGTTCCCAGGCGTCGAGCGCGATCGTAGTCTGGCAGACGTTGGCCACTTGCTCGATCACGTTGAGTTCGCAGAGCCGGTTGGCCGCCTCAGCATCATTCCCCGCGCGGGCGACCGCGCGCTCGTGTTTTTGTCGCACATCCTGCACGTGACGCAGCCAATTGTCGCTCAGGCCGAGGCGCTCGCGCCGGAGCGCGGCCCCCACGCCACTGCAACCATAGTGACCGCAGACGATGACGTGGCGCACCTTCAGGATATCGACCGCAAATTGCATAACCGACAAACAGTTGAGATCGGT
>DATMNS010000198.1:0-8127 GCA_035568735.1 Chthoniobacterales bacterium
CCGGGCTCGCGCTCTTTCTCGGAGTCGTGGCCGCCATCCTTGCCTGGATGGGAACGGCGCCATTCGCCCGGCGGAAAGTTGTCGTTCGTTCGCCCGAGCCGCCGCTGCCGAAATCGAAGCGCGCACGGCGCCGGATGAAACTGCCTCCCGCAGTCGTCGTCGCCACCCCGCGTCCGCCATGGCATTTCTGGGCCTGGGCGGTCGGAATCGTCTTTATGATGTTCGCGGTGCGCTTATTTTGCTTGCTCCTCTGGGTGGACGGCAATCACTGGAAGATCCAGTCGCCTAACAATCTCGGCGATCTCTCGCTCCACATTACTTATATCAAGTATTTCGCGAACGGCGTCCCGCTGTGGCCCGACAATCCGATCCACCTCTTAAGCAGCCTGCGTTATCCCGCCGGGTTCGATCTCTTCAATTCGCTCCTCCTTCTCCAGCACATCGATTTGATCAGCGGGCTCGTTTGGACGGGGCTGCTCGGCTCGGCGGCGACCTTCTATGGTTTCTATCGCTGGGGCGGTCCGTTTGGGGTGGCGGGCTTTCTCTTTAACGGCGGGCTCGCCGGCTACGAGTTTTTCAAGAAATTTCACTTCGCCGATTACCAGGCGGACAAGCTTGCGTGGAAAAGCATTCCGCTGGCGATGTTCGTGACCCAGCGTGGCTTGCTCTACGCGATCCCGGCCGGCCTGCTCCTCTTGTTGCACTGGCGACGAAAATATTATCCGCCGGCGACTGCGGAAATTCCCGGCGCGGGGCGCGGCCTCATCCCGTGGTGGGTCGAGTGGTCGATCTACGCAACGATGCCGCTTTTTCATGTGCACACTTTTCTCGCGCTCTCGGCTGTGCTCGCCTGCTGGCTGCTCATCGGCACCTGGGAGATGCGCAAACAAATCGCGCTCCTCCTTGCGGCCGCCTTCGGGCCCGCGAGCGCGATCGTCTGGATGATCACGGACCATTTTCAGGCGAAATCGATTCTTGCCTGGGCGCCCGGCTGGGTGCAGGGCGACGCGTCGTTCGCCACCCCGGCAATCGGCTTGTGGTTCGTCAAGATCCCTGCGGCCCTCGGCTTCTGGATTTATAACTTTGGCCTCATGCTGCCCGCGATGATCGCGCTCGTCGGCGTCGTTGGCTGGCGAATGTGGAAGGTGGTAGCGGAGGGTCGCAGCTTGAAATCCCGACTCTTGGTGATCGTTCCGCTGGCGACGATCATCCTTATCTTCGCGTTCTTCGTGCTGGCGGATCATTGGGGCTGGGATATCAGAAAGGTTCCCGTCTGGATTTATTGCCCTGCCCTGGCGCTCGTCGGGGTGCTCGCTTGGCCAACGCTCAAAATCTTGCAGCCGTTTCGCGGAGTCATCCCCGACTCCTTCGCCTTCGTCGTTCCCGCGGTGGCGATTTTTGTCTTCGCCATTTTCGTCAAGACGGCGCCGTGGGGCTGGGACAACACGAAGCTAATCGTCTGGGCTTACTTCATCGCGCTGCCTTTTTTGTGGAGCGAGTTGATTGCGCGCTGGAAGCTGCTGGTGCGCGCGGCAGTTTGCTTTGTTCTCTTCGCTTCCGGATTCGTTAGTCTCTTCGGCGGCCTCGCGGTCGGCTCGCCCGGGTTTGACCTTGCGGACCGGACGGAAGTCGATGCGGTTGCGACCGTCGTCCGCAAGTTGCCGATCCAGGCGCGCTTCGCCGCTTTCCCGACCTACAATCATCTTCTCCTGCTGAATGGACGCAAGGTCGTGCTTGGTTATCCCGGGCATCTCTGGACGCAGGGCCTCGAGTACGGGGCGATCGAGCAGCAACTCCAGGCCCTCATGCTCGGGACGCCCGATTGGCGGGAACGAGCGCGGGCCCTGCATGCGCGTTACCTCTTCTGGGGCGAGGAGGAGATGCGCGCGTATGGCTCAAGCTCGCAGCCGTGGCGCGGCAAGGCGGCGGTCGTGGCGACCGGTTCCTGGGGGACGATTTACGACCTCGAAAGCCGCGCCCGGGCGGCGGGTCAATAATTGCGGTTGCGTTCCGGGCGGCGGATTTGGGCGACCGAGGATAAGCTGGCGCAAGGGCGCTTTCTGGGCGGCGAAATCAGCCACCTCGCGCGGGTTGATCATGGCGTCGTCCGGTAAGAAAACGATCAACTTCGTGTTCGGATTCGCGCGCATAAACCGGACGATATTCTCCGCGATCATTTGTTCCGCCGCGAGATGCGCGCGGTAGAGGCTCGCCACGTCGTAGCGCCGAAGACGCGAGGAGGTCGAGACGCGATCCACAAAATTATCGAATGCTTCCGGGCGCGGCCGGTAATCCCGCGGCAAGAGCGCGTGCTCCTCGGCGGAGAGCGTTTCGCCGGCGCGGATCTTGCGTAAAAGATTTCCCGGCGATCCGAGGGCGGCCTGCCCGAGGTCCGGGCGCAAGCCGCGGCGCAACCAGTCGCCGCGTTCCGACGCGCTGAGCTGGTCGAGCAACTGTTGCGTCGAAATTTCCTGCCGTTGCCAGCGATCGAGCGACGGCTGCCGCGTCGCGGGAAGCTCCGTCCAGCCGAGCGCCACGCGCTGCCCGCTGCGCTGCCAGGTCTCGACGATTTGCCAGGCCGGTTGACGGTCGGTCGCGGATCCTTTCGTCAGGCCAAAATAAACGACGTCCGTAGCGCGCAGCTTCGCCGCCCCGGCTTCCTCCCCAGGGGCGGGGCGTGGAGCTTCGGCGGTCGCGACCTTGGGCAAAGGCGCCCGGTCGAGAGATCCGCAGCCGCTCGTTAGGGCAGCGGCCAGCAGCAGCCACCACTTCACGCTTCGCGTTGCCGGCTGCCGTTGGAACGCGCAAAGGCCGGTTTTCCCGCGGCCGGCAAGGGCGGGAAATCTCGCCAGGTGCGATAGCCGGCCGCGACGATTTTGCAGCCGATCGAAAGCGTGCGCCACCAGGTGACGCCGGACACTTTCTGCCGGCCGCCAATCCGCCGTCGCTCGGTGACCGGGATTTCACAGATTGTGGCGTCATGTTTCGCCGCGGCGATCTGCGCCTCGATCGTCCAGCCGAAGGTCATTTCTTGCGGAGCGATTTTTTCGAACAGGCGGCGGCTGATCATCCGGAGGGGGCCGAGATCGCTGAAGCGGCGGCCGCAGAGCAGGCCGCACCAGAGACCCAGCGCGGCGTTGGCGAACACGTGGCGCACGGTCATCGCCCGCCAGTTGCGCAGACGCATGGTGCGACTGCCCAGCACCAGGTCGTAGCCCTGCTCGAACGCCGCGGCCATCGAGCGCAGATCGCGCGGATCGGTCGCGCCGTCGCCCGCGCAAAAAACGTAGGCGCGAATTGACGGGAAAAGATTCTTCGTGAGATCGATCGCCGCCTGGCAGCCGTGGCCGTAGCCCCGTCGCTCGGTCTCCGCCACGAGTACGGGAAGTTTTCGCGCGATCTCCGCCGTGGCATCGGAGGATCCGTTCACCCCGACGGCAATGACGAATCTCTCCGGATCCACTGCGCCGAGAAATTCATCGAGCACGGGGCCGATGCAGGCGGCCTCATCGCAGGCGGGAATAATGATCGCAAATTCGGGCAGGTGCATCTCGTGGCGTTCCAGTGTCTAAGAGTAGCGCAAGCCGGCGCTATTCCAACGCGGCGGCAGAACTTTCCGGGGTCAAACTGAGAACCAGCTGTCCTTCCGCGACCGGCTTCCCCTGCACGCTGGCCTCCACCTTGAATTGCCAGAGTTCGCCCACCTGCGCCAGCTTCTCCGCGTTCAGCAAAACCTCTTCCCCGGGCCGGACCGCGGCAAGAAATTTCATGGTGCGGATGGCGGAGAGCAGGAAAAGCGGACGCTCGTTTTCGGGAAACCCGGAGGCCGCAGCGATCCCGGCGGTTTGAGCAAGCGCTTCGGTCAGGATGACGCCGGGAACGAGCGGATTTCCCGGGAAATGACCGCCAAACATCGGGTCGTCGCGCGGGAAAAGAGCGGAGCACTGCGCCTCCTGGCCCGGTTCGCAACGAAGCAATTGCCTAACGAAAACAAACGGCGGCCGGTGGGGGAGGCCAGGGAAGTGATCGCTGGTCACTTCCCGATCACCCGTTAACGAAGTAGGCAAATTTCCAGCTTCCATTGACCCGCTGAATTCCCGCCCGATAACCGGTGTATTCGGAAGCGGGATCCGCGAACTGCGGCGGCGCGACCATGTAATTTTCCTTGGGCACAAAGCGCTCCGAAAGAATGCCATCGAGTTCGATCCAAAGGTTGTTCTCATCCCAGTATTGAAAAACGCCGGGTCCCTGCCGATCCTCCGCCGGCGTCCCTCCGAGCACGAAGGCGAAATCGGTCGTCATCATCGAGGCGAGCGTGTTCACGTCGTGCGCCTTGACCGCCTTGCGCAGCCGGCCAACGAACGCCTGGAAATCGACATCCGCACTTTCTTCGCTCGGCTGGGCCGGCTTCGTTGCAGGTTTCTTGGAATCTTTCTTCGGATTAGTCGTCGGACAGCTCGTGAAAGCCAGGGTCGTGAGCAGGATCAGGCAGGCAAAAATTCGCGTTTTCATAACGGAGAAGTCGAAGCGTAGGTCTGCCACAATCAGCGCAGCGACACAAGACCGGCGTCAGGCAGGACAGCAATGGCTCCTTCCCGAGGCGCGACGTTTCAGCAGCGGATGCTTGACGAAAACGAAATAGAAGACGCTGAACAGATCGCGCCAGCTCGACGACGGACTCGTTAGGCGATGCGGGCCTTCCCGCAACCCACGCAGCACCTCCTCGACCGTCAGCGCGCGCGGCCGCGGGATGCTGGTGTAATGCGCGCCGAAGGCGTGCAGGCGATGCGCATCCGAGGTCGCGAGCAGCGGCTTTCCATGTTCCGCCGCGACCTGGCGCGCGCGGCGATTGAGGTCGAACCAGCCCTTGTGAAAGTGGCAAATCTCGATCGCATCGAAGCAATCCATCTCCTGCAAAAGGCGATCGCCAATCGACGCGCCAAAGACAAAAAACGGGTGCGGCGCAAGACAAAAAAGCGAGGCGCCGCGGCGCGCGCGGAGCCGGCGGAGGTCGGCAAAGGTGCAGAGATTTTCCACTTCGTCAGGCTGCACATTGAGCACCACCACATCCGCGCCTTCGAGCCGCATTTCCGCCGCCGGGATCAACAAGATGCCCATGGCCGCGGCATCGGCGAACACTTCCGGTCGATCGAAAACCGTATCGTGAAGCGTAATGGCGAGCGCGCCAAAACCCAGATCGCGCGCCCGCCCGAGTAACTGGTGGGCGGTGTAGTCGAGATGATCCCGGGGATCGTCCAGGGTGTGGATGTGGAGATCGATCTTGATCCATTCCGTCCCGTGTTCCGGCTCCTGCTCGATACCCTGGTCCCGCTTCATCTGCGCCAATCATAGATGCAGCTTCCGCGCCCTGCTCGGAACTTCTTCGGGGAAGGAGTGGGCCCCAACTACGAGCACGAAGCACGAAAGAGGACTTGCGGCGATGCGCGGGCTGCGGGAAAATCATGCTTCTCTCCCGCTCGGGTGGTGAAATGGCAGACACGTACGTTTGAGGGGCGTATGCCGCAAGGCATGGGGGTTCAAGTCCCCCCCCGAGCACGCCCCTTTTTGCTCTTGCTCGTCTGCGTGCTCCTGCTCGGTCTCTCTTCTCCCGCCCGCTCGAGGATTTCGATCACGAACACGAGTAAGAGGTCGTCTGGTCCCCTAACCAGTCGGCGCGATCTCGGGCGGCCCGGCCGGCGGGCGGCCCGCCAGCCTAACGAGGACGAGAAACGAGAGCAGCGCACAGGGGAGAAAGGTCGGCAGCCAGACGTGGTCCCGGGCAATCGTGGCCAGATTGAGCAGGCCGTAGCCGGCACAAAAAAGGATCGCGCCGAGGACGAGATTGGTCTTCGAAATCATCCAGAGAAAACAGCTGAGCAACGCCGCCGCCAGAACGATGATCCAGGCCACGGCCCAGCGGGTCGGTTGCACGTAGGCGTTGCTTTGGATTGTCGCGATCGCGGTCGAGAAAATGTTGGGCGGCTGGAGCGGATCCTCCGCGATCCGCAGAACGACGATCTGGTCCTTCAGATTGTCGACATTGATCGACGGTGGCCGCTGCTTCTCGTGTTCCTGGGCGGCGAGCAGCAGCTCGTTCAGCGTCAGGCGCCGCACACTTTGCCCGGCCACGGGATTGATCGTGACGGTCCCGTCGCGCTGGATCGGAATTTTCCATCCGTTAGGCAAAATGATCTGCGAACCGAGCTCCACTTTGACGTCGGCCGGGGTCGCCCGCAGCCAGAGCATGATCGCCTGGAGTGGAAACGAGGGCACGATCTCGCCGCGATATCCGAAGAGCATCGGCACCCGGATGCGGTCCGTCGATTCGTTAGGCAAGTTGGTGAACCCTGGGGTGGAAATTAGCCGGATGTCGTCGTCGGGCTGCCGCCAGACCCCGGAGAACTCCGCCAGTTCCCCGCGTTTACCGGTCACGTTGGGAAACGAAGCTACGTCGTCGGCCGCGAGATCGCGTTTGCCTTTCCCGCCCAGCTCGATGCCAATCAGCAGCTTCGGCACGCGCATCGCCTGGTCGATGAAGACCTGCTCCTGATCCTTGTCGCGATCGGGCCAAATCACGATCGGTTCGATCGCCACGACGGTCGGCTGAAATTCCAAAACCGCCTGGAGAAAAAGCGCGTACTCGAGCGGCGAGAGCGAGCGGTGAGCGGCCTCGCCTTTGGGGAGCGGTTTCGCCTCCTCGGCCGGGGTCATTCGTTGAAAATCCCTCCGCCCGATTTCGACCAGTGTCACCTGGGCTGGAGGCAGCACGACCTCGGAATTTTCCAAAAACCAATTGAGAAAAACGTCCTCCACCTGTTGCAGGCGCGGCTCGCGCAAAATGAGAGCGCCGAGCAGGATGACCACGAGGATGAGCCAGGGCGAAGGACGACGCATTGGCGCAGAAGCTAGGGAGCGCGCGCCGCAAAAACAAACTGAAATTCGCGCGGCTCTGGCTTCGGCTCCAGGAATCCGTGGCTTCCCGTCACATGAGAGAACCGGAGGATCGCGACGGGTCGAATCGCCGCTTCAAATCGGGCGCGAGGCCTACAATTGGGCAGTTTGACGCTGATCGCAGATTGCGCCGCGGCCGAACTAGGAAGTTCCGGTCAAACCGAGCGCCTCCACGGTCGGTTCGTCGATGGCAGAGGTGACTTCCAAATTGTGATCGGCCTGATAGACGCCGAGGGCGTCGCGCGTTTTGGGGCCGACCTGTCCATCGACTTCTCCGGTGTAGTAGCCTTCGTCCTGTAACTCGGTCTGGACATTCATCGTCACCTGGTCGGGCGGGAGATTGGCGTAGCTGTAAATGGGACCGTCGTAAACATAAAAGGAAAAGGCCGGGTCGTAACCCCAGGCCGGGTACCAGTAACCCGCGTCCCAATAATAGTAGCCCCCGCCTACCACCACGACCCGGTCGTAGTGGCTGCTATACCAACCGCGATCGTGGCGGACCGCGTGGTAGTTATGAAAGACTTCCCCGTAGGGTCGGACGTGATAGTTCGCGTGTGCGCCGTGCTGCCAGTTGCCGGCTCGATTGTTGAAGCCGTGCGCATTTTGCGCAGCGAACGCACGTTTGCCATTCATGTTCGGGTTGTGGCCGTTCATGGCGGCCTGCGACGCGCCCTTTTTCGCCAGGGGATTGGTGCTCTTCGCGCCCGCCTGGTGATTGTTGTTCGGCGTGAGCGGATTCGAGCTATGTGCAGTTGATCCGGCCTGACCGCTTTTTCTCAGGAGCGGATTGGAACTGTGGCTGGCCGCGCCCGCCTGCCCGGTTCTTCCAGACGCCGGGCCGCTGGTACTCGAGTGGGTTTTCAGGTGATTGGTTGTCGATGTGCCGGCATGGGATCCACTCGAGGTTCTGCCTGTCTGCCCCAGGCCGTGCGCGGGATTGCCATGTGACGCACTCGGCATGTGCATTCCACCCCCACCGCCGGCGGGCGCTTTTTTGCTCGGGGCGGATTTCTTTTTTTTGTCATCGGCATGGACCCCGCAGGTCAAGGCGAGGAGGACGAACAGGCAAACGATCTTTTTCATAGAGCTTCTCTGATGGTCCCGAGTGCAACAAAGAGAGGAGACCATGGCAAGGAAATTCTTCGCGGGCTTTGCGCGCTGCCTGGGTTCGTTAGG
>DATMNS010000199.1:0-4377 GCA_035568735.1 Chthoniobacterales bacterium
ACGCGGAATCGGCCATCGTGCGGACGCTCGCGCCCGGCGCTTACACGGTCATTGTGCTCGGCAAGAACGTCCCGGCCGGGGCGACCGGCGTCGCTCTGGTGGACGTTTACGATCTCACCCCGGCGGGCAGCACGCTGGCGAACATCAGCACGCGCGGTTTCGTCGGCACGGGTAACCAGGTGATGATCGGCGGCGTAATCGCCGGAGGAACAGGTGTCGCGCCGACCAACGTGATCGTGCGCGCAATCGGACCATCGCTCACTCCGCTGGGTGTGACTGGCGCATTGAGTGACCCGGTGCTGCAGTTGTATGACTCCAACGGTAACCTGACCAACAGCAACGACGACTGGCAGAGCGACCCCGGAGCGGCGCAAGTGCAAGCCGCCGGGATCGCGCCCAGGGACCCGCGCGAAAGCGCGATCTTCACCACCATCACCGGCGGCGGACGCACCGCGGTCGTCAGCGGCAAAGACGGCCTGACCGGTGTAGGGCTGGTGGAAGTCTACTACGTGCCGTAACACCGGTGGAAACGCGCCGCGAACGCAGCGCTTCCTGCTGCGTGAGAAGCCGGTGCGATTTGCGTCTTATCGATTGGTGCAGACTCAAACCCGCGAGCGCCGGCGGCCGGAGCCCCGCGTGTATTTCACCGGCTTACGTTTGGGTTCTATCTTCGTTAGGCCAGTGCCACTTTTGACTTCCATGATCTGGTCGCGGAGCAAAGCGGCACGCTCGAACTCGAGGTTGGCCGAGGCTTGTTGCATCTCCTCCTCCAATTCGCGGAGAAGCTCGGTGAGATTGAAGTCGCCGCCGGCTTCCTGGATGACCGCGGCGGCGATTTCGCGGCCGCGCAGGATGGTGTGCAGGCTTTCCTGGACCGCGCGCCGGACAGTTTGCGGGGTGATGCCATGCTTTTCGTTATACTCCATTTGCTTGCTGCGGCGATAGTCGGAAATCGAGATCAGCGCCTGCATGCTCGGGGTCACGATGTCGGCGAAAAGGACGACCTCGCCGTTGATGTGACGCGCGGCCCGGCCTGCGGTCTGGATGAGCGAGGTCTGGCTGCGCAGGAAACCCTCCTTGTCGGCGTCGAGAATGCAGACTAACGAGACCTCGGGCAGGTCGAGGCCTTCGCGGAGAAGATTAATGCCGACGAGGATATCGAACTCGGCGGCGCGCAACCCGCGCAGAATTTCCACCCGCTCGATGGTGTCGATGTCACTGTGCAGGTAACGCACCTTCAACCCAACGTCGCGCAGGTAGTCGGAGAGATCTTCGGCCGTCCGTTTGGTCAGGGTGGTGACGAGGACCCGCTCCTGGCGTTCCACCCTTTGGCGGCAGAGTTCGATCGTGTCGTCGATCTGGTTCTTTAATTCCTTGAGGGTGACCTTCGGGTCGAGCAGGCCGGTCGGGCGGATGATCTGCTCGACGACCAACGGTGCGCCGACCGTGTGGACGTCGAATTCGTCCGGCGGCTGGTCGGTGCGAGAAATTTGTACGGCGGGCGCTCCGCCTGGCCCGTCTCCCGGCGGCAAGCGGAGCGCCTGCCCTACATTTCCTCCAGCAACCACAAAGGGCACAGGCTCCTCCTCGCCAATCCGCGCACGCTTGTGCGGGAAGTAGCCGGTGTTGCCGACGACGCTGTTCTTGATCTCAAACTCGGCCGGGGTCGCGCTCACGTAGATGAGCTGGTTCGCGTTACCCATGAACTCCGGAAAGTTGAGCGGCCGGTTGTCGAGCGCGCTCGGTAACCGGAAGCCGTATTCGACGAGCACCGTCTTGCGTGATTTGTCGCCCTCGTACATGCCGCCGATCTGCGGGATGGTGGCGTGCGACTCATCGATCACGAGGAGGAAATCCTTCGGGAAGAAATCGAGGAGCGTGAACGGCTTCGACCCCGGCGGTCGGCCCGAGAGGTGCCGCGAATAATTCTCGATTCCGTTGCAGAAGCCCATCTCCTGCAACATCTCGAGATCGTATTCGGTGCGCATTTTCAGGCGTTGCGCTTCGAGCAATTTTCCCTGCGACTCGAGCTGCACGATCCGCTGGTCGAGCTCAGTTCGGATCGAAGTGAGGGCGCGGTTCAACTTGTCCGCCGGGGTGACGAATTGTTTCGCCGGGAAAAAAGTCATCACGCCTAACGACTCCTGCGCGTGCCCGGTGAGCGGGTCGAAGCGCGTGATCGCGTCCAACTCGTCGCCGAAGAACTCCAGCCGCACCGCTTCCTCGTCGGCCGTCGCGGGATAGACCTCGACCACATCGCCGCGCACCCGGAATTTTCCCCGCACGAAATTCACGTCGTTGCGCTCGTAAAGCATGTCGACGAGCCGGCCGAGGACCGCTTCGCGGGAGATCTGCTGCCCGCGTTTCACGGTCAGGAGCATGCGCAAATAATCCTCCGGCGAAGTGACCCCGTAAATGCAGGAGACGCTCGCGACCACGATCGTGTCCCGGCGGGAAAGGAGCGCGCTCGTGGCCGAGAGCCGGAGGCGCTCGATCTCTTCATTAATCGAGGAATCCTTTTCGATGTAAGTGTCGGAGCGCGGGATATAAGCCTCCGGCTGGTAGTAATCGAAATAGCTGACGAAATACTCGACCGCGTTGCGCGGGAAGAACTGCTTGAACTCTGAGTAGAGCTGCGCGGCCAGTGTCTTGTTATGCGAAATAATGAGCGTCGGCCGGTCGAGTGCGCGGATCACGTTCGCGATCGTGAACGTCTTCCCCGAGCCGGTCACGCCGAGGAGGGTTTGATGGCGGTTGCCGGCTTCGACCGACTTGAGCAGCTTGGCGATTGCCTGCCCCTGGTCGCCGCGCGGCCGGTAGCTGGATTCGAGCTCGTAGGACATTCTTTTCAATATGCGCCATGCCGGCAGGTGGCACAACGAGCCGCGGTGCGCGTCCTGCTCTCAAGGTCGCGCTATCTTCCTTGCACGGTCCGCTTCTATGAAATCCAAGCTCTTTCTGAAAATCACCTCCGGGCTCTTTGTCTTCATTTCCGTTGCCCGGGGCGACACCTTTTTCGTGACCAACCTCGGCGTCAATTCGATCACCAAATACGACGCCAGCGGCGGGAACGGAACGCCTTTTACCAGTGCTTCCATCAACGGCCCCAACGGCGTCGTGCTTGACTCGGCGGGCAATCTCTATGTCTCGACCAACGCCAACACGATCGAAAAATTCGCGCCCGACGGGACCGACCTCGGCGTCTTTGCGCAGACGGGAGTGAACGAAGCGCTGGGACTGACCTTCGATCGCAGTGGGAATCTTTACGCGGCCAACTTCGGCGGCAACACGGTCGAGAAATTCGCGCCCGACGGGACCGACCTCGGCGTTTTCGCGGTCGTCATTCGCCCGACCGGGCTCGCCTTCGATGCCGCGGGCAACCTCTGTGTCGCGAACTTCGGGAACACGATCGCCCGCTTCTCGCCAAACGGGACGGCGCTCGCCAGTTTCACCAGCCTGACCCTGAACAATCCCGAGGGGCTCGCTTTCGATTCGTCGGGCAATCTTTACGCCGCGAACAACGGCTCGAACACGATCCAGTATTTTTCCCCCAGCGGCGTGGATCTCGGCCTGCTCGTGACCAGCGGATTGAGCGCGCCGATCGGTCTGGCCTTCGATACCGCCGGCAATCTCTACGTCGTGAACAGCGGGAACGCTACGATCGGACGGCTGGTCGCGAACGGCGGCGGCGAGTCGACCTTCGCCTCCACCGGTTTCAGCCCCGCCTTCCTTGCCGTGCAGAAAACCCCCATCCTCATCAATATCTCGACCCGTCTGAATATCCTGACCGGCGACAACATCCTCGACGCCGGCTTCATCGTCGTCGGGTCCGGTTCGAAAACGGTCCTCATCCGCGGCCTTGGCCCATCGCTGACCGCGATCGGCATCACCGGCGCGTTGGCCGACCCGATTATCGAACTGCACACTGGATCGACCAACGCGATTATCGCCGAGAACGACAACTGGAAAAATAATCAGCAGGCAGCGATTGAGGCCACCGGTATCCCGCCGGCCAATGACGCCGAGTCCGCGCTCATCGCGACCCTCACGGCCGGCGCCTACACCGTGATCGAACGCGGGAAGCTCAACACCACCGGCGTCGGGTTAATCGAAGTCTACGACCTCGGGGCCGGCTCTGGTCCGGAGCTGGGGAACATCAGCACCCGCGGATTTGTTAATACCGGCGACGACGTGATGATCGCCGGGTTTATCGTGGCGAGCGCCAGCGGCGGGAGCGGCCAAGTGATCGTGCGCGCGCTCGGGCCATCGTTAGCCAGCTTCGGCGTCGCGAATCCGCTGGCCGACCCGACGCTTGAGTTGCACGATGGCAACGGCACCCTTCTCGCCGCGAACGACAACTGGAAAACCGATCAGGAG
>DATMNS010000200.1:0-8049 GCA_035568735.1 Chthoniobacterales bacterium
CTTGGTTTTCGGGCTGGTTTTTTGCAGCCAGTCGGCGAAATGGCGGCCGCTGATTTCGGGCATCACCATATCGGTCAGGAGCAAATCGATCTTCGGCGCGCCGCGCTGCGTGATGAGGCGTTTCGCGTCGTCGCCATGGGCCGCTTCCAGCACTTTGTAGCCGAGATTGCGCAGCACGCGGACGGAAAGATGGCGCACGCTCTTTTCATCCTCCAGCACGAGCACGGTCTCGGTGCCGGTGACAACTTTTCGGTGGCCCGCCTTTTTGTAGCGAGCCGGTGGAGGCGCGGCCACCCGCGGCAGGAAAATGCGGAAAGTGGTTCCCTCGCCCACCGCGCTCTCGACACAAATGTGACCGCCGCTCTGCCTCACGATGCCATAGCTGGTGGCGAGGCCGAGTCCGCTGTGGTGCGAGTCATCCTTGGTGGTGAAAAATGGCTCGAAGAGACGCGCCTTGACCTCGTCGGTCATCCCGCTGCCGTGGTCGGACACGGTGATCGCGACGTACTCTCCCGATGGCAGGTCGGCTCCGGCGCAAAGTGGCGGTGTTTCCGGCGATACCTTGAGGGTCGAAGTTTCAATCGTCAGGTCGCCGCCTTTGGGCATCGCGTCGCGCGCATTAACCGCCAGATTAACGATGATCTGCGTGAGCTGGCCGGCGTCGACTTTGATGTGCGCGCCTTCCTTCAGCCGATGGAGGTGGCACACGATCGAAATGTTATCGCCGAGGGGCCGGAGGAGGGAACGTTCGAGATTAGTGAGGAGGCTGTTGACCTCGAGCACGGTGGCTTCGAGGGCCTGGCGCCGGCTGAAGGCGAGCAATTGATTGGTCAGGGCCGAAGCCCGGCCGGCGGCATCGCGAATTTCTTTGATCTGGCTGGCGACCCGCCCTTTGACCGCCGTCTCGGATAGGAGCAGATCGCTGTAGCCGAGAATGGTGGTGAGGAAGTTATTGAAATCGTGTGCCACGCCGCCGGCCAGTTGCCCGAACGCAGCCATGCGTTGTGAGCGGCAGGCCTCCGCTTGCAATTGCTTGCGCCTGGTTACGTCCATCAGCGAGCCCACGAGGCGCACGGCCGCGCCGTGCGCGTCGCGCAGGATCAGGGCGCGTTCGAGAATGTAAACGTATTCGCTGTCAGCGCGCTGGAAGCGGTATTCACCCATCCAGCGCTCTTCCGAGCTGGCAAGGGATGCGCGCAGGCTGGCCTGAATCCGTCCCAGATCCTCAGGGTGGATATGATTGAACCAGAAAGCGATCTCTTCGCTCGCGGGCGAGCGTTCGTAGCCGAACAGGCTGGCCAGGCCGCGCGCCCAGGTGAGCCCGCCAGTGCTTACATTCCAATCCCGAACCGCATCATTCGTAGCCCGGGTAGCGATCTCAAAATATTCCGCGCCCGTTGCCGGAGTGTTTTCAAGGTGCGCATTGCTTTGGGATGGAGAGTCGGATTCATTTTGGGCGGTAGTTTTTGGAGTCAGTTTCGGAGTTAAATTGAGGGTTGCAGTTGCCATGCGGTCACGGCCACGGCCGCACAAATACTAATAGCTAGATCTGTGCCCATACGCCGGACGCCCTGCGATTGAATTCCCTTGCCTTTCCCCGGGATCGAAAATATGCCTGCGCTCGACGTATGCCCGCTTCCAGCTCCGCCGATCCCAGGCGCCCACTGCAAAACCAAAAAGCGCTCGTGACCGGCGCAAATTCCGGCATCGGCGAAGCCTGTGCCCTCGCGCTCGGCGCCGCCGGCGCGGACGTCGTGGTCAATTATGTCTCGCGTCCGGAAGAGGCGGAGCGCGTGGTCGGATTGATTCGGGACCAGGGCAGCGCGGCGCTCGCGTTGCGCGCCGATGTCAGCCGCGAGGATGAGGTGCAGACGATGTTTGCCGGGATGGTAAAAGAATTCGGCACGATCGACATCCTGATTAACAATGCCGGGCTGCAACAGGACGCGCCGTTCCAGGAAATGACGCTGCAACAATGGGCCACGGTGATCGGTGTCAACCTGACCGGACAGTTTCTTTGCGCGCGCGAAGCGGTGCGGGAATTTCTCCGGCGCGGCGTCGTCCCGGCGGTTTCGCGCGCGGCGGGCAAAATTATCTGCATGAGTTCGGTGCACGAAGTGATTCCGTGGGGCGGCCACGTGAATTACGCGTCGTCCAAGGGCGGCGTCATGCAGTTGATGAAGAGCATGGCGCAGGAGCTGGCGCCGAAAAGAATACGGGTGAACAGCGTGGCTCCGGGCGCGATCAAGACCCCGATCAACCGCGTCGCATGGGATACACCCGAGGCGCTGACCACGCTGCTGAAGTTGATCCCGGACCAGCGCATCGGCGAGCCGGAAGACATCGCCGAAACCGTCGTCTGGCTCGCCTCCGACCGGTCGGATTACATCACCGGCGCGACCATTTTCGTCGATGGCGGCATGACGCTTTACCCTGGTTTCGCCACTGGCGGCTAACGAAAAGTGCCTTGTGAATTTTAAGCTGCGAGAGTTGGCGGCGATGTGCGCCGGCGAGATATCGGGCAGCGCCGATTGCGAAATCTCGGGCGCAGCTTCTCTCGCGGAAGCGACTCCGGGCGAGATTACGTTTTACGGCAATCCGCGCTACCTCGCGGCCTTTCGCAAGACCCGGGCGTCCGCCGCTTTTGTGCCGGCGGATTTCTCGGAACAAATCGTTGCGGCGCAAATCCGGGTGGCGGATCCGACCCGGGCTTTCGAACAGGTCGTGCGCAAGTTTGCGCCGCAGCCGATTATCTTTCCGGCCGGGATTCATCCGAGCGCGGTCATCGCTTCCGGCGTCTCGTTAGGCGAGAAGGTGTCGATCGGCGCCCACGCGGTGATTGAACCGGGGGCGCGCATTGGCGACGGCACCCGGGTCGGCGCGCAGAGCTACGTCGGTCATGAGACGACGATCGGGGCCGAATGTCTGGTCTACCCGAACGTTACGATTCGGGAGCGGAGCAAGATCGGAGACCGCGTCATCCTGCACAGCGGCGCCGTCGTCGGCTCGGATGGGTTCGGTTTTGAGATGGCCGCCGCGGGCCACAAGAAGGTACCGCAAATCGGCATCGTGCAGATCGACAACGACGTCGAGATTGGAGCGAACACGACGATCGATCGGGCGCGCTTTGGCCGCACCTGGATTCAGGAAGGAGCGAAGATCGACAACCTGGTGCAGATCGCGCACAACGTGGTCATCGGGAAACACTCGATCATCGTCGCGCAAGTGGGCATCGCCGGCAGCGTGCGCATCGGCGCGGGCGTGATCATCGGCGGCCAGGCCGGGATCATCGGGCACATCGAGATCGACGACGGGACGCTGATCGGCGCGCAAACCGGCGTCTCGAAAAGCCTGCACGGCGGCACGTGGTGGGCGACGCCGGCGGTCCCGTTGAAGGAGTCGATGGAGCATCTCGCCTGGGTCCGGCGGCTCGGGAAACTTTTCGCCCGGGTCAAGGTGCTCGAGGATAAACTGGAGCGCTAACGGCCGGGAGCCACTCGTTAGGGAACGAGGAAAATTTCTCCGGTGTAGGGATCCTTCACTTTCTGCCCGGGACTGTAGCCCGTCACGTCGACGTAGCCGCCGTTCTTGTCGTAAGGGCTGAAGACGTAGCCTGGTTTGCCGGGCACCGGCTTCCCATAGGGGAACTCCGGCTTCTGAGAAGAAGACGAAGTGGCCGCGGTGCGCGGCGCAGTCGAGGCGCTTTCTGTGCGGGTGACGCGCGGCGTCGCGCTGGGCCGGGCTTTCGGTTCTGCTTGGCGATTGCGCTCCTCCGTGGCGATCCGGTTCTGTGTCTGCGCCGGCGCCGGAGGCGGGGACGAAGGCGGCGGCTGGGCCGGGTAGGGTTGCGCTGGAGGATAATTGTTGTCGGTGTAGACGTTGGTTTGGGTCGTAGCAGTGGTCGTGGGCGGCGGTTCCTCGTCGACGTCCAGCTTGCGCCGCACATAGGCAGCCGGCGCATCGACCACGCGAAAAGTTGAAACCGCTACCCGGTGCGTGGTTTCGCAGGCGGCGAAGGCGAAGACCACGAGAAGCAGAGGGAGGACGGAGCGTTTCATGATGGTTTGGATCCTATTAAAATTCGATCGGTAGGACGGTTTGTGCGCCGATAAATTCATTTCGCAGAGGGCACGGGATAGGCCGCCGGGCTGCGATTTCCATCCCGATCGACCGCAGCTGTGGCGAAAAGGAGAGCGAAAGGGCAGATGCGCATGGATTTGGAAAAGATAGTGTTCTTCGTGGGTGAATGCCAGTTAGTCGGCCCACGCGGCACCCGGGAAGTTGAAGCGGAGGCGGCGCGTGGAAAACGAGCTTTGGTATTTCCCGCGCGACCGGTTAGGATATGCGCCCCAATGCTTTGATGGACGACGATCTTCCCAAAGAACGCACCGCCTTCATTTTCTCCGACCCCGCCGGGAGACGGTGGCCGCGGCTCCGACTGACGCTGCTTTTTGCCGGCATCGGCGCCTTTATGGCCGCGGTCTTTTTCGTCCAGACGCTTTTCGTCACGCCGCAACTGCGGCTGCCCTTTGGCTTGCGGCAATTGAAAGGCCAGTTAAAGGCCCTCCAGAAAGCGAACCCGGCCGGTCAGCTCCCGCCAAACGTCCCGCTCTGGGAGAAGTTCATCGCCACGCGCGCCGCGGCCCGGAAGCAGCCTTCGCCATCGGCCACCGCGTTGCCCGCTTCCGCCCGGAAATCGGCCGGAGGCGAAGTGCGGATGGCGTTTTATACGAATGGCGATCCCTATAGTTACAAGTCGCTCGAAGAACATGCCGCCCAGCTCACGCATGTCTGCCCGGAGTGGTTTTCACTCGTCGATGGGCTCGGGAATATGCAGATCGACGCCGACGTCCGCCTCCCCAAGCTCGCGGCCGCCAATCGCATCGCGCTCATGCCGCTCCTGACCAATCTCGTCGGCGATGCCTGGAAGCCGGAAGCAGTCGAGAATCTTGCGCACGGCCCGCCCGATCGGCAGGAGCGTTTCATCCAGAATCTGCTGACCAATCTGCGCTCCGCGAAAGCTGGCGGCGTGGTGCTGGACTGGGAGCAGATCGATCCGGCCTACCAGGACGACATCACGAAATTACTTAACAAGATGGCGGACGCGCTGCACGCCGAGGGCCGGCAGCTCTGGCTCTGCGTCCAACCTGGGCAGGACCTCGATTACATCGATTTCGAAAACGTCTCGGAAAAGGTCGACCGCTTCGTCGCGCTGCTCTACGACGAGACGTCCGAGGAGGATTCACCCGGGCCGATTGCCTCACGCCAATGGTTCGAATCCTGGCTGCATGCCCTGCTCAAGGACGCCGATTCGCAGCAATGGGTCATCGCCCTTGGCAGCTACGGTTATGATTGGACGAGCGGGACGCGCCGGGCGGAACTGATCAGTTTTCCCGAGGCCATGAGCCGTGCGAGCAACGCGGGGGTGGAGCCGGACACGGTCGCGCCCCCGGATCACAGTTCCGATTTTTATTACGAGGATGGGAACAAGGAGCATTCCGTCTGGTTTCTCGATGTCGTCAGTTTCTTGAATGAGCTGCACGCGGTCCGCGACCAGCAGGCGGGCGGGTTCGCGATCTATCGCCTTGGGACGGAGGACTCGGCGATTTGGGACGCAATCAATCTCCCGCGTAAATTCCAGCTCGCCGGTCCGGTTAAGACGTCGCTCGAAACCCTTTTGGGCAATGAGACCATCACCGATGTCGGCGAAGGCGAAATCGTGAGCGTGGATGAAACCCGCTCGGATGGCGCGCGCAAGATCGAGTTCGGCCCGGACGGTTATCTCAGCGCCACCTACCGCGGCTTCCCGGAATTTCCGACGCTCTATCACCAGGGCGCCGGCGGCGAACACCAGGTCGCGCTTACTTTTGACGATGGACCCGATCCCGATTGGACGCCGCAGGTGCTCGATATCCTGAAAGCGAACGGGGTCAAAGCCGCCTTCTTCCTCGTCGGGGTGAACGCGGAGAAGTATCCTGATCTCGTTAGGCGAATTGTCGCCGAGGGGCACGAGATCGGCAACCACACCTACTATCATCCCAACCTTGCGATCTGCTGGCCGGAACATATCCGGCTCGAGCTAAACGCCACCCAACTGCTCCTCGAGACCATCACCGGTCGTTCGACGACGCTCTTCCGTCCGCCTTACAACGCCGACACCAGCCCGTCGTCGCTCGCCGAACTCACCCCGCTGCGGATCGCGAACGAACTGAATTATCTTGTCGTGCTCGAGAATATCGACCCCCAGGACTGGGCGCGGCCCGGTGCCGATGTCATTCTCCAGCGGATCAAACAGCAGCGTCGCGACGGCAGCATCATCCTGCTGCACGACGCCGGCGGCGACCGTAGCCAAACGATCGAGGCGCTCCCGCGGATCATCGATTGGCTGCGGACGCGCGGCGACACCATCGTGCCGCTGAGCACGCTCATCGGCAGCTCGCGCGACGCCGTCATGCCGCCGCTTAGCGATGGGCAGCGCATTCCCCGGTTCGTCAGCAGCGCCGGGTTTCGCGTCTTTCACGCGGTCGAGGAATTTCTCTGGGCTTTCATGATCGTCGCTACCGCGCTGATCGTCATTCGGACTTTGGTGGTGATTTTTCTCGCCACCCGTTTTCGTCGCCATCCCGCGCCGCCCGGTTTTGCTCCGCCGGTCAGCGTTCTGATCGCGGCCTATAACGAGGAAAAGGTCATCGCCGCGACCTTGCGCGCGGTCTTGGCGAACGATCATCCGGGCCCCATCGAAGTGCTGGTCGTCGACGACGGGTCGGCGGACGAGACCTCGGCCGAAGTTGAGAAAATCGCGCAGGGCGATGCGCGGGTTCGAGTCGTTAGGCAACCGAATCGCGGCAAGGCGGTCGCCTTGCAGCGTGGCTTGTCGTTAGTCCAGCACGAATTCATCGTTTTTCTCGATGCCGATACGCATCTGCAAAGCGACACGCTGCGCCTGTTGGTCCAACCGCTGAGCGACGAAGCGGTGGTCGCCGTTTCCGGCCATGCCAAGGTCGGCAACCTGCGCAGTTTCATCGCGCGCTGCCAGGCACTCGAATACACCTGCGGCTTCAATCTCGACCGGCGCGCCTACGACCGCTGGAACTGCATCACGGTCGTGCCCGGGGCGATCAGCGCCTTGCGCCGCTCGGCGATCGCGCAGGCCGGCGGGCTCAGCCTCGATACTCTGGCCGAGGATACCGATCTCACCCTCGCTTTGCACAAAGACAACGGGCGGATCGTTTACACGCCCGAAGCGATTGCGTGGACGGAGGCGCCCGAGACCTTGCGGACGCTCGCGCGGCAACGTTTTCGCTGGGCCTACGGAACGCTGCAATGTCTCTGGAAGCATCGCGACAAGGTCTTCAACTGGCGCTATCGCGCGCTTGGTTGGTTCAGCCTGCCGAGCGTTTGGTTCTTCCAAATCCTGCTCGTTGCGCTCACCCCGCTGGTCGATTTTTTCCTCCTCGCTTCACTCCCCTTCGGCGCCTGGCGCGCCGTCCTGCCGTTCTTCCTCATCTTCGTCGCGATGGACGTGATCCTCGCGACGCTCGCCTGTTTGCTGGAACGCGAACCGATTCTGCGCGCCTGGCGGATCATCCCGATGCGCCTGATTTACCGGCCGCTCCTCAGTTACGTCATCTGGAAAGCAATCCTGCGGGCGCTCAAAGGCGCGTGGGTCGGCTGGGGAAAATTGGAACGGACCGCCTCGGTGCCGGTCCGGGTTTGATGATGTGTTCCCGGGCGGTGTTCAGGCTGGCCGCCGGGTTGGCGTTCTGCTGCTTATCGTTAGGCTGTCGCAAGCAGCCGGCGGCGGCGACGCCGGTCGATCCGCAGGCGCCGGTCGAAGTTGTTCTGCCGGAAAAGGGCGCCTACACGGGCGCGTTCGTCGATTTCGGCGATGCGGAAGACGCAGTCGCGCTCGAAACGATCGAAGACTTCGAGCAGATGGTCGGCAAACACCAGGCGATTATCGCCTCGTCGAGCTATTGGGGGGAGCAGAGTTTTCCCACCGCGAATCTGCAAATGATCTGGCGGCACGGCTCTCTTCCGCTCGTTTTC
>DATMNS010000201.1:0-3761 GCA_035568735.1 Chthoniobacterales bacterium
TCGTCCAAAATTCCGGGCAACCAGAATTTCTAGCTGTGGGTGGCGGTCATCGACCCCCGCACCCCAGACTTCCTCGACCGCAGCCTCTCCAGTCCGTCGGCGTGACCGCAGGCACTCCCCCGTTCCCTGATCCCCAGCTCCACTTCCGCCTTTAGCCTTTGCTGGCGCGGAGCTGGTCGATCGGCGCCGAATGAAATATGATGAAACCAAATCGCCTCGGCAGGTGTCTCAAATAACGAGATTATTTTGCGAATCGCTCGCCGCGATGCCGATCAAGCGAAAACATGGAATTGGGTCAGCGGCCCGCACGAAACGGGGCCAGCTGCGATGGACGAATGTCGAATTCGCCGACTTGCCTTTAGAAGGGATCGACGAGCTTTCGGAGATGCACAGGCCAGCGGTGGGGACTTTAGCACGAACGCGCCTGCTACTCCTTGCCGCCCTCCGGGTTTGGGAGTTGAAACGCGGTATTCGCGATTAGGAGCGCGGATGGTTCGAGAACCCGAAAATTAGGTGCTCTTTCTACTTTCGCCTTTAAGAGCCCGGTCGCGGTTTCACATCCGTGACGGCTACTTTTCAATCTTCTTCAAACGTCATCCTTGATTTCATCTCCCACCTTCAGTTCACCATCGCAGAGGACCTCGGCCACCAGCCCGCCGCGATGCACCAGACCGCGGAGTGTCTCGGGATGAGTTAAACGCATCAGATGCGTGCAAGGTTCGCTCAGGCGCAAACCTCGCAGGCGCACCGCTCCCACTTGAAACTCCCGTCCTACCAAATCATTCAACCGCACTCCTTGCGTGAGCAGATTGCGGCGCGCCTCGGCGGCTGAGAGCTTGTTCCCGCTTTCGTTCTCGTAAGCCTTCAGCGCCTCTGCCTCGATCAAGGTCACATCGCGGTTCCCCGGTCGATCGGAGAAGGTCCCAGTCATCGCTGCATAACGATCTCCCTCCAGGCCTCGGCCCGCGAACGCTCTGACTCGGTTCAGTGACTGTGTCGGCGCCGCGGCCTGCGCCGCAACGTAGATTCCGAGTAACTGTCCCGATGTCTTCATCGTGTGAGGGTAACCGCTAAGTCGCGGCCCTTAATTCTTCCTTTACGAATGGCCTGCCAAAGCATCGATTGCTTTCCATTCCTCCAGAGTCAGCTTGAGCTTGGCGGCGGCGACGTTTTCTTCCAGGTGGGCGAGCGACGCCGTGCCGGGAATGGGCAGCATCACCGGCGAGCGTTGCAGCAGCCAGGCAAGCGCGACCTGATACACACTCGCATGATGCGCCTTGGACACTGCTGCCAGCGCCCCGCCAGGTTTCAATCCCCGGCCTCCGCCGATCGGTGACCACGGCATGAAACCGAGTCCCTCTTTCTCGCAATAGACCAGCGTCTTTTCCCAGTCGCGGTCCGCGATGTTGTAGCGGTTCTGCACCGTCACGATCGGCAGTACCTTGCGCGCCCGCTCGATCTCCTCCGGCGCCACCTCCGATAATCCGACATGCCGAATCTTCCCGGCGCTCTGCATCTCCTTGAGCGCGCCGAGCGAGTCCTCCATCGGCACTTTCGGATCGATCCGGTGCAATTGATAGAGATCGATGCGCTCGAGCTGTAGCCGCTTGAGGCTGTTCTCAACACACTTCTTAAGGTAATCAGGTCGACCGTCCGGCTGCCACCGGCCAGGGCCGGGGCGGGTCAGGCCGCCTTTGGTCGCGATCACGAGCCCCGCCGGGTAAGGATGGAGCGCCTCGGCGATGAGCAGCTCGCTGGTTTCCGGCCCGTAGGCATCCGCGGTGTCGATCAAGTTTACGCCGAGTTCCACCGCGCGCTTCAACACCTTGAGCGCATTCGGCCGGTCCGCCGGCCAACCCCAGATACCGTCGCCGGTGATGCGCATCGCGCCAAAGCCGAGTCGATTGACCGGAAGATCGCCGCCCAGCTTCCAGGTGGGATTCGTCGCCAGGCTCGGCGTGGTCGATGCGTCAGCGCCGAATATGGTGGCCGGCCCGCCCGCCAGCAAGGTTGCTCCGCCGGCCAGACTCAATCCCAGAAATGTCCGGCGGGTCACGGCGTCGTTCTGTATTTCGTGCATCGCTTCTCGAGGTTTGTTAGCCATGGCGCCCAAAGTACCTTTGACGAAAACAGCCGTCAATGGAGTTGGAATGCAGATTCAGGACGGGCCAGAACAAAAACGCCTCATTTTTCGCAAGAGTCGAAAACCGGGAGACTCCGCGCTGCGGGTTTGGGAGCGAAACACGGCATCCGAAGCGGGAGCAATAACTAATCGGTTTCCCGCGTCAGCCTCCGCCTGCTGTCTTACATCCTCATCCCCCGGTTTCTTCCTTCATCCTTCTGCCTTCTTAATTTAATTCGCCCGTCCCCGTTCTCCGCCTCCCAAATTTCAGCATGTCAGCGTTCAGTTTTTCAGTATTTTCCCTCGTTTCATGCGCGCGCTGTTTCTTTGCTGGATATTCCTTGGCTGTCTGCTCGTCTCCTGTCGGCCGCACTCCCAGGCTGGCCGGGTGCAGGTCGGGTTACTCGACGGCGCCCCGGTCTATCACTGGGCAAACTTTCCGAGCGGGTATCACGACGACATCGCCCGCGCCTTGATTCTGCGTGAGTTTCAGCGGCAAGGCTTTCATCTGCCCGAGCGTTTCGTCGACGAAGCCGTGCAGGAAAAGATCCAGAAGGATTATGGTGGGGACCCGGCAAAGCTTCTCGCAGAGCTCAACCTGACCGGGGAAACGCTGGCCAATTACCGGCAGTTCACCGGCGAAGAGATCATCCTGAAAGCGATGCGAAAGCGAGAAACGATCGTCGGTCATGATGGCCATCCTCCCATCTCGGAAAAGGAATGGCTGACTTCCCTCCGGCAGGGTGCGCGCATTGAGATGATCAAGGGCGAGCAGTGACGAACGCGGCAAGACTCACACCCCTAGAGCGTGTCATGAACTTGCAGAGGCTGTAGCCGCTTCGCTGTGCGAAGCGTGGGTCTGCGCGCCGCCCAAGGCAATTGGGCAGCGCTCTCCGCGTCGCCGACAGGGCGACGGCTACAGGACGCCACAGGAGGCGGATTTTGCTCGGCCACGCAGTCTCCGCAAGTTCATGACACACCCCTAAGCCGCCAGCGTTCGCGAATCAGAGCGGCGCGGCCGGCGAGACGGCGAGAAGTTGGTCGAGCGCGGCAACCGGCTTCCGAAAAGCGGGCTTTAGTCCGCTGCTACTCTCATCGCCCGTAGCATTGCGGCTTCAAGGGTTTCGAAGTTTACCGGTTTCACGAGGTGCTCTGTAAATCCCGCCGCCAGGCTTTTCTCCACGTCGCCGCTCATGCCGAAGCCGCTAATTGCAATCCCTCGCATGCCGTTCGTGCGCAACTGACTCATTAACTCCGCGCCCGTGCCATCCGGCAGGCCTACATCGCTGATGAGAAGATCGAATGGATCACCCCGCGCCGCCTCCCGCGCCGAGCGCAAGTCGTGCGCGACGCTGACCCGGTGGCCTCGCCGCGCCAGCAAATTCCTCAGCGCTGCGGCAGTGTCGGCATGATCCTCCACCAAAAGGATCCGCCACCCGCGGCGCTCTCCGTTTTCGTCCGACCATCCCTTCTCCGGTCGCGCCGGCGCGGTCGCGGGAGACTCGACCACCGCTATCGTTAGGCGAAAAGTGGCGCCGCGACTCCGGCCATCGCTCATCGCTTCCAGTAAGGCGCCGTGTCCATCCGCGATCGATTTCGAGATGGCCAATCCCAGGCCAAGACCGCCATGGCGCCGTTG
>DATMNS010000202.1:0-6932 GCA_035568735.1 Chthoniobacterales bacterium
CGTGACCTACAGCGCGATGGTGCACGAAGCGCTCGCGGTCGCGAAGGAATTCAGCGCCAGCGGCGTCGAGATCGAAGTGGTCGACCTGCGAAGCGTGAAGCCGCTCGACACCGATACGGTGCTCGCCTCCGTCGCGCGGACGGGGCGGCTGCTCTGTGTGGGCGAATCGTTTCCGTGGGGCGGCGCGACGGCTGAGATTATCGCGCGTGTCGCGGCGGAAGGGTTCCATCTGCTCGACGCCGCTCCTGCGCGCATCAACGCCAAGGACACGCCGATTCCCTATCACCCGAATCTCTGGAGCGAGCACCGGCCGAACGCGAAGTCGATTGCCGCGAAAGTCCGCCAGGTCCTCGCCGAGTAGCCATCTCTCAACTCTCAACTTCTCCAATGCCGAAAGTTCCAATTACCATGCCGCAGCTCGGCGAATCGATGGCCGAGGCGACGATTGTCGCGATCAAGGTACAGCCGGGCGAGAAAGTCGTGGCCGACCAGGAAATCATCGAAGTCGAGACCGACAAAGCCGTGATGGGCGTGACCACGCCCTGCCCCGGCGAGATCGCGAAAGTCGATGCGGAGGTGAAGGGGGTTTACGCGGTCGGTGCCGTGCTCGGATATGTCGAGGCCAGCGAAGCGGACGCGGCGCGTTTCGTAAAAAACGCGCCCGAGCCATCCACGGGTGAGATCGCGAAAGAGGTGCCTGGTCGCGAAGAGGAATCCACCAAAAAACAAAACGGAAGCGGCTCGCATTTCCAAGTCGATGACACGAGTCTGCCGCAAGTCGCCGCCGGTTCGCATTTCCAAGTCGATCAAAAAGGCGTGCTGCCCGTGCCGGCGGGCGCGAAGGGCGCGGGTTATCTTTCGCCCCGGGTGAAGGCGCGCATGGCCGAACTGCAATTGACCCAGGCCGATCTCGCCGCCATCCAGGGAAGCGGGAACGCCGGTCGCGTCACGATCAAGGATTTGGAAACATTTCTTGGCGGCCTGGAGAAACAAACGGCGGAAGACGCGAGCGCGATCCGCACCGGCGTGGCCGATGCGATGCGGCGCAGTTGGACGCGACCGCTCGCCACCGTGGGCGTCTCGGTTTGTCTCGATCCCGTGCTGGAAGATCGGAAGAAGCGCGATCCAAAACCGGGGCCAGCGTTGTATGTTCTGCGCGCGCTCGCGTTGGCTCTGGCGGAAACTCCGGGCGCAGCCTCGCGTCTGATCGGCGGTCGGGCGCTCCGCTCCGAGTCGATCGACATCGGCGTCGCGGTCGAAGCGCAGGACGGGATCATGGTCCCGGTCATTCGCAACGCGGACAAAACTTCGCTCGCTGACCTAACGAGTCGCTACAATGAGCTGGTCGATCTGGCCCGCCGGCGCCGCGTGACTTCCGAGATGACCGCCGGCGGGATCGCGTCCGTTTCCAACTTCGGCACCTTCGGTTTGGACTGGGGAACGCCCATTCCTCTGCCCGATCAAACGCTGCTCCTCGGCCTCGGCGCCGGGAAAAAGGCGCCCACCTGGAGCGAGGAAAAAAAGGAGTTCGTTCCGACGACTCAGGCCGAACTCACGCTCAGCTTCGACCACCGCAGCCTCGACGGCGGCGGCGCGGGGCGTTTGCTCCAGCGCGTGACCGAACTGCTGAGCGATCCCGCGAAGCTCTAAGGCGTTGCGACAGAGTCCGGGTAGCGCACTGCCTGCCCGCCGTGTGCGGGCGTCTCGCGTGCTGGTTGCGGTGTTCCACAGCAACGAACTTTTCGTGAAGCTCAAGCGACTCCAGGAGACCAGGACATCGAGGGAAAGTTCGCGACGGCGGGACGCCATCGCCAGCACGCGGAACGCCCGCACTCGGCGGGCAGGCAGTGCGCTACCCAGGCCCCAGCCGCAGCGCGTCTTGCGAAAAAGCGGCCCGCCCTTAGGTTTAGTGCGCTCATGAATTCCACTGCCGCGATCGATCCCAGCATCTCCATGCGGAACTTGCTCGAGCAATTTCCTGGGGCGCAGCGCGCCCTTTTCCGGCGCTATCACATCGGCGGTTGCAGCAGTTGCGGCTTTAGCCCGGATGAGACGCTCGCGGGCGTTTGTGCACGCAACGAGAACCTCGATGTCGACGAAGTGACCGACCACATCCTCGCCAGCGATGCGGCTGATCGCGCGATGCAGATCGAGCCCGTCGAGTTGTCGCAGCGCCTCGCCGCCGGCGAAACCATTCACCTCCTCGACATCCGAACGCGCGAGGAATTCGAGACGGTGCAACTGCCGGGCGCCCATCTCTTCACCCAGGAGTCCATGCAGGAAATTCTGGCCCGCTGGTCGCGCACGGATCTTCTCGTGATCTACGACCATCAAGGCACGCGGAGCATGGATGCGGCCGCTTATTTTCAAGGACACGGCTTCGAAAAAATCAAAAGCCTGCGCGGCGGGATCGATGCCTGGAGCGCGGAGGTGGATCCGAAGTTGCGCCGCTACCATTTGGAAAACGCCTAACGATGAGCGAGGAACTGGAAAGACGCATCGAAGCAGCGGTCAAAAATCCGCAGAACCTCGGCGAAATGGAAAACGCCGACGCCATCGGGACGGTCGGCAGCCCCGACTGCGGCGACATGCTGCGGATGTGGGTCAAGTTCAAGGAAGAGGACGGCCGCAAGGTGATCGATCGCGCGACTTTTCAAACCTTTGGCTGCCAGACGGCGATCGCCGTGGCCAGCGTCGCGACGGAAATGCTCGCCGGCAAAACCGTGGCCGAGGCGATGTCGATGTCGGGCGAGGATCTCGCCGCGCCGTTAGGCGCGTTGCCGCCGGTCAAGATTCATTGCGCCCAGCTCGTCGAAGGCGCGTTGCGCTCCGCCCTCGGCGGCGAGGTCGCGCCGGCCGCGGCCACTGCACCTACCCTGCTCGCATCCTTCGCTCCGTCATCGGCCCCCCAGACCAAACTAAAAATCGTTCTCGATCCCTAGCCTAACGACTCCGAACCATGCACGAAAACACTGAATTCACCCTCAGCCGCGACTGTGAAGCGGTCCAAATCCCCAGCGGCACCAAGACCACGATCCCGGCCGGCACACCCGGCGTCGTCACCCAAACACTGGGCGGCAGCTACACGATCGCGACCTATCAGGGCCTGGCGCGCATCGCCGAGAAGGACCTCGATGCCCTGGGGCTGGAGAAACCGGCGACGAACAACGGCGCAACAAAACCCGTCGATCACGCCGCCGCACCCGCGGACGAAAAGGCGGTCTGGGATCAACTCAAGCAATGCTTCGACCCGGAGATTCCGGTCAACATCGTGGACTTGGGGCTGGTCTACGATTGCCAGTTGATTCACAAACCCGAAGGCGGCTCCAAGGTGGAAGTGAAGATGACCCTCACCGCGCCCGGTTGCGGTATGGGCCCCGCCATCGCCCACGACGCCCAGAGCAAAATCCTGAGCATCGAAGGTGTCGACGAAGCGGATGTGCAGCTCGTCTGGGATCCGCCCTGGAACCAAAGCATGATCAGCGAAGCGGGACGGATGAAGCTCGGAATGATTTAACGAGGATCCTGCGTTCGGGTCCGCGTCGCGGCCTCGGCCACAATGTTGACATGAATTCGTCGCGCCTTATAATCCCGTCCCTCGCGCCTTCCAACCGGACGGAGCGCGTCGGAGTGCAGTCGTAAATTCTCATGCCTTCTACTCAAATCATCCTGACCGAGAACGTGTCAGGCCTCGGCGCCGAAGCCGATGTCGTTAGAGTGCGTCGCGGTTACGCGCGCAACTTCCTCCTGCCGACCGGAAAGGCGCACGAAGTCACCGCCCGCTCCATGCGCCAGATCGACATGCTCAAAGCCAAGCGCGCCGAGCGCGAAGCACGCGAGTTGAACGAGGCCGAGGATCTGGCCCGTCGCATCGGCAAACTCAAGGTCACCTTCACTCTGCATACTGGTGAAACCGGCAAAGCTTTCGGCTCCATCACGGCCCACGACCTGGCCGAGCGCCTGAAAAACGAAATCGGCCGCGACATCGACCGTCACTCGCTCGTCCTCGAGCACCCAATCAAGACAACCGGCGAACACGAAGTGCCAATCAAGTTGCACCACGACGTGACGGCGAAATTTAAGTTCAACGTCAAATCTTCCGAAGAACCAAAACCGGAAGCTCCGGTCGAAGAACCGACTGAAAAATCCCGCGGTCCGCACAAACGAACAAAATAAATGCCGGGAGATTCTCGAGGCTCGAGCAGAGCCGCTGAGAAGACTCGGAAAGAACCCGGAAACGGGTCCGACCGAGGCTGGCCGGAACGAGGGGGCGACGCGGAACGCCGGAAGCTCACAGCTTCTTCACCGGATATTCACCGCGCCCTTCCCCACAGCGTCGAAGCGGAGCAGGGTGTGCTTGGCTCAATGCTCATCTCGCCGCGCGAGGTTATCGCCGAAGCAGTCGAGAAAATTAACGAGAGCTACTTTTACATTCCGGCGCATCAGACGATCTACAACGTCCTGGTCGATCTCTGGAACTCGAGCCAGGGCATCGACCTGATCACCTTCACCCAGGTCCTGCGCGACCGGAACCTGCTCGACACGGTCGGCGGAGCGTCGTTCGTCACCAGCCTTTTCACTTTCGTCCCGACGGCCGCGAATGTCGGCTACTACCTCGAGATCGTTCGCGACAAATACATCCTGCGCGAGATCATCGGGGCCTGCACGGAGGGCGCGCGGCGCTCCTACGAAGAGCAGGACGAAGTCGAGAACCTGCTCGACGAGGTGGAACAAAGAATCTACGCCGTCGGGGAAGATCGTTTCAAAGGCCAAAGCTTGACCATGAAGGACCAGGTGATGGACGCGATTGAGGCGATCGAAAAACTCTGGGAACAGAAAGGCAGCCTGACCGGGATGGCGACTGGCTTTATCGAGTTCGATCGCATGACGAGCGGCCTGCATCCCTCGGAGATGATCGTCATTGCCGCGCGCCCGAGCATGGGTAAGACGGCGCTGGCGATGAACATCGTGGAACACATCGCGGTCCATGAAAAAAAGCCGGTGGCGGTCTTCAGCCTGGAAATGAGCAGCCAGCAACTCGTGCAGCGAATGCTTTGTTCGCGCGCGCGGGTCAACCTTCGCAAAGCGCGCGACGGCTTCCTCGCCGACAGCGATTTCGACAAACTCACGACCGCCGCAGCCAAGCTGGCCGAGGCCGAGATCTACATCGACGACACCGCGGGCCTCAACATTCTGGAACTGCGCGCCAAGGCCCGCCGCCTCAAGTCGAAGCACAACATTGAGTTAATCGTGATCGATTACCTGCAGCTGCTTCGCTCGACCTCTCGCCGCGGGCAGGATAATCGGCAGATCGAAATCTCAGAAATCTCCGCCGGCATCAAAGGACTCGCCAAGGAGCTGAACATCCCGATCATCGTTGCCGCGCAGTTGAATCGAAATCCGGAAAACCGCACCGGCGACAGCAAAGGACGGCCGCGGTTGAGCGATCTCCGTGAATCCGGCAGCATCGAGCAGGACGCCGATCTTGTCGGACTTCTCGTTAGGCAGGAATACTACGCCGACACCGAGGAGGAAAAAGACGAGACGGAAGGCAAGGCGGAGCTGATCATCGCCAAGCAACGCAACGGCCCGACCGGCGACGTGCCGCTTACCTTCCGAAAGGAATTCACCCGCTTCGAAGATCGCGCCCGGGAAGAGCGCGAGCCACTCTAGCGATTCGCCCGGCCTGGGAATCGCCTTGCCCCCGGAGGGCGTCTTTCGTTAGACTCGAAGATCGTGAACTGCTTCCCGGATTCGTTAGGGCACGGTGGCGCAACTTTCCTTACGACACACTGGAGTGTTGTGTTAACGGCCCAGGGGCGCTCGCCGGAAGCGCTGGAAGCACTCAACCAGCTCTGCCGCAGTTACTGGCTGCCTTTGTATGCGTTCGTTAGGCGAGAAGGGCATTCACCGGAGGAGGCCAAGGACCTGACCCAGGACTTTTTCGCCCGTCTGCTGCAACGCGGAGACTTCGACGCCGTCCGTCGCGAGAAAGGCCGGCTCCGATCCTATCTTTTGATCTCGCTCAAGCACTTTCTCAGCAACGAGCGTCAACGCGCCGGTGCGATCAAGCGGGGCCACGGTAAACAACCTATTTCCCTCGACGAAATTCTGGCGCATCAGCGAAGCGAACCGGAACCGGCTGTGACCATGACGGCGGAGCAGATCTACGAGCGACGCTGGGCGTTGCGGGTCCTGGAGGAAGTGCTCGCACATCTGGGCGACGAATTTCGCGCCAGCGGGAAAACCATTCTCTTTGAGCGTCTCCAGGACCAGCTGGTGGACGATCCCGGCCGCTCCTCACAAGCCGAAATCGGCCGGGAATTGGGGATGAGCGAAAACGCGGTCAAGCAGGCGTTCCATCGCCTGCGCGAACGCTACCGCCAACTTTTGCGCGAGGAAATCGCCCACACGGTTGCGACACCGGGAGAAATCGAAGATGAGCTGCGGCATCTAATCGCCGTCCTGCGCACGTAACCCGGGAAGAAATCTCATGCATTATCCGGTGGAGATGTCGAACGATCACGCCACAGGCAAATGTCGCACCTGTCGGAAATGCGGCGCCCGGGTACTGCCGGACGCGCCCCTGGGTGTTTGCTCGGCCTGCCTCCTCGAAACCGGGCTGAGGCTGCTTTCCGGCGAGGACGATCCGCCGGGCCGACCGAGCACGCCGCTGCTGAGTGACTTCGGCGATTACGATTTACTCGGGGAAATCGGCCGTGGCGGTCAAGGCGTTGTCTATCGCGCCCGACAGAAAAGTTTGAACCGCATGGTCGCGCTCAAAGTGATCGGCCTGGGACATTGGGCGACCGAAACCCACCTTAAGCGGTTTCGCCGCGAAGCGGAAGCGGCCGCAAGTCTGGAGCATCCGCGGATCACTCCGATTTACGAGATCGGCGAGCTCGAAGGCGCGTGTTACTTCAGCATGAAAC
>DATMNS010000203.1:0-5328 GCA_035568735.1 Chthoniobacterales bacterium
TCTTTTTGAAATAGGCAAGCAAACCGTCGACCACGCCGTCCACGTATTCGCGATAAATGCTCGGCCTTGTTTTTCCCGCGATCCGCCGCGTGCCTTCGTAGTCTCCCGCCTTCACTCGCACGAACACGTCACGGCTGTTCATGACGTAGGGCTCCAGATAAACCGTCGGGCAACGATAAAGTCGCGTCGCCATCAGGTTGCGCGCGTAGACGTAGCCGCTCGTGCCGACGGGTGTGACATTCTCCGTCTTGTACTGGTAAGGCGGCAGACCGGTCCTTTTTGCCATCGTCCTGGCAATCGTCTCCGCCAGCCCAAGTTCCTCGGGAAATGCGCGACTGAGCAACTTCTGCAGCATTTCAAATCGCTCGTCGTCGAGTTCTAGTTCCGGCGGCAGATAGGCGCCGTTCACCAGCAGGTGCAGGTGGTTGTTGGTCGTGAGGGTCGGGTGATTGGAATCGCCCCACGGCTCCGCGTTGAAGTGCAGGGCGAGCACAAGATCGGGTTGCAGGCGGAAATTTACGAGACTGGCGCGGCGGCGGATTTCGCTATTGCGATAGAAAAGCAGCTCGCGCTGCCACCCCACGGTATGCTCTTTTTCCGGGTCCGCCGGTCCGTCGAAGTCCTCCCGCGGGCTGGCAATTCCGGCGTGCTCGAGGAATTGCCGGGCGGTCGCTTCGAAATCCGACGGCCGATAGGGCGTGATCGGCTCCGGCTTGTCGCGGACCAACGAAACTCTTGCGCCTAACGACTCCAAGCGCGGCGCGAGGAGTTGCGCCACCCGCAGCGTCATGTCGCCTTCCTGCACCGGCGGGGCCTCGCCGATCTTGAACCAGCGCTCTTCCATTTTCGCCCAGGTCCCGCCGAGGTGGCCGGGATCGAGCGCGATGTGGAGTCCCGCGAGCGGTCTCGCGTCGCGGGGCGCGAGCAAGGCGCTCGGGGCGGTCCACCATTGCGTCAATGGCAGGCGGTCCGCCTGGCTTTTCGCAAAATGCAGGAGGAAGTAATTCTGCGTGCCGCTCGCGGTCAGAATTCGGACTGCGTCCGGCTCGATCTTGATCAGATCCGGGTTGTATCCACGGCGGCAGTAAAAATCGCTTAACAAGTGCACGAATTCGTCGTGCGTGATGGTGGCCTGGTATTTCTCGAGCTCGCTCCAGTCGGGTTTGCGGCCGAGCATGCTCAGATTCGACGTCGGCTCGTTAGGCGATTCCGCGTCCACCGCGCGCGCGCGGGGCCCGTCGAGGAGGAGAAACAGTGCCAACCCAGGGGCGAAGAGCGAGCGAAACATCAATTTGGGATTTTTGAGTTTAATACGATGATCGCGCCATGCTCACGATTCTTTTCCTCGGCGATATCGTCGGCGAACCCGGGCGCAACGCGGTCATCGCGCGCCTCGCGGAATTGAAGCGTGCACACGCGATTGACTTCACGATTGTCAACGGCGAGAACGCCGCAGCCGGCCGCGGCATCACGCCGAAGATCACGATCGACTTGTTGCGCGCCGGAGTCTCGGTCATCACGACCGGTGACCATATCTGGGATCGCAAGGAGATTTTGCCCTTCATCGAGACGGAGCCGCGTTTGTTGCGGCCGCTGAATTATCCGGTCGGCGCGCCCGGCGCCGGCACGGTGATCCTCGAGACGGCGAAAGGCAAGGTCGGCGTGATCAACGTGCAGGCGCGCACTTTTATGCAACCCATTCTCGAAAACCCGTTCCCGCTGCTCGACGCGGCAGTCAATGCCATGCGCGCGGAGACTCCGGTCATCGTGGTCGATGCGCACGGCGAAACGACGAGCGAAAAAATCGCGCTCGGCCGTTATCTCGATGGGCGGGTCTCGGCCGTGCTCGGCACACATACCCACGTCCAGACGGCCGACGAGCAGATTTTCGAGAACGGGACGGCCTTTATCTGCGATGCCGGGATGTGCGGGCCGGTGCACTCGATTCTCGGCCGGGCGATCGAGCCGATTGTCGGTCGTTTTGTTTCGAATCTTCCGGCACCCTTCCCGGTGGCCGGCGGCGAAGCGCGCTTGCGCGGGGTGCTCGTCGAGGTCGACGAAACGACCGGCCGGGCCCTGCGCATCACGCGGGTCGATGAGCCGGGTTCTGCGGTCGAAGCGCCGGCGGTTTGATTCGCCAGCGCGGGGCCAGCTTCCACTTGCGGAGAAGATTGGTTGCGACCAAAGTGCCCGCGCGTCCGTATTATAAGGGAAAGGCAACGATATGAAAAGTTTGAACCGTCACTTCGCCGCCGCTTCGCTTTTGTTGGTGCTGTTTTTGCCCTCGATCACTTTCGCCGACAGTAAGGCGGACGCCTACAAATATGCCATCGAGGGAAAAGAGGCGGCGAAAAAAGGACAATGGGACAAGGCGATCGGGGCCTTCCGCAAGGCGGTCGAGGCCGATCCAAAAGAAGCCAACAACCACAACAATCTCGGCATCGCCTTGCGCAGCGCGGGGAAACTGGATGAGGCGATCAAGGCGTTCAGCGATGGGATCGAGGCGGAGCCAAATAATTCGGCCAGCTACATCAACCGTGGTGTCACCTACACTTCGCAGAAGAATTACGATAAGGCGATCGAGGACCTTGATCGGGGGATCAAGCTCAGTCCGGACGGCGTCGCGGGCTATCGCTTTCGGGCCTTCGCCTATCTCGCGACCAAGGATTACAAAAAGGCCATTGAGGATTACAACGTCGTCCTGAAAGAGAAGGACGATCCCGCGATTCTCGATCGCCGTGCCTTTGCGCTTTGGAACCTGGGGGAGTACGACAAGGCGATCGCCGATTACGACACGATCATCAAGGACAAGCCGAATGACAAGGAAGGTTATCTCGATCGCAGCTACGTTTACGAGTTGAAGGGCGACCTCGCACAAGGAATCGCGGATTGCGACAAGGTGCTGAGCCTGGACCCGGCGAACGAGGACGCGAAGAATCGCAAAGCGCGGCTCGAATACAAGCAACAGCAGGCGGTCGCAACGCCCACGCCAACGGCGAGGCCCCGCCGGACCTTGCCTCCGGAAGCCACTCCCACCCCAAAGCCGAAACGGCCTAGTTAGGTAAGAGCAAATTGCAGCCGGGGACGCCCGCCTGTAGTTCACGGTCGCGCTGCTATTTGGCCGCAGACCGTTCGCCCGGCCGGAGTCGGCGGCCCCGGCTCCAGTGTCGCGCCGCGACGTTGCCCCGTTACTTCAATGCCTCTTCCACGTCTGACGGATCATCGAGCATGATCCACTTGATGACCGAGAGCGGCAGGCTGCCGTTCTTGATCAGGGCGTCATGGAATTGGCCAAGGCGAAAGTTTTTCCCTTGTTCGTCGCGATAGCGGCCTAACAAATCCAGGATCTGCCATTTTCCGACGATGTAGCTGATCTTCTGCGTTGGGCTGGAAGCCGCGCCGGCCGCTTCGCCTTCGGCCGCTTCGTGGTCGAGCCCGCCGGCTTCCATAAAGTATTTTACCGCCTGCTCGAAGTTCCATTTGCCGGTGTGCAGATTCACATCCACCCCGATGCGCGCCGACCGATAGCGCGCCAGCCGCAAGACTTGGCCCTGCGAAGCCGAGTCGAGCGGGTAGAGGCCCTCGCGCATCAGCATTTCCTCGCCGTAAAGCGCCCAGCCTTCGATGAAGACGTTGTTGTCGTGTTGCCGGCGAATTTCGTCCGTCAGATGATTGGCGATCGAAAGCTGGAGGAAATGCCCCGGGATGCCTTCGTGTCCGAGGATCGGCCGCGGATCTTCGATCGCCGCGCGGATATAGAAGTTCTTCGAGTCCGGGCTGTAGGTTGGGATGAAATAGAAGCCGGTCGAGTCCTTGTCGTAAACACCCGGTGGATTCATGAAACCGCCGGGACTTGTCGGTTTGAACGCTTCCGGCAATTGCCGGATCTCAAATTTCCCGAGAAAATCCGGCAGTGTCACCAGCCGGCGATCTTTCAGGAACTGAATCATCTCCGCTTCGCGACTCTCGTAAGCCTTGAGGAATGAAATCTGATCCGGTGGAATATTCTTGCTCCGTTTGGGATCAGGATCTGCGAGCGAGGGATCGGGGAGCCAAGCCTCCAGCGCCCGGTAGCGGGCCAGCTCCACCCGCCCGATCATTTCTACCTGCCCGGCGTCGAGCGGGAGCAGGAGAACGTGTTTGAGGTAGAAATCGTAATTCTTCTCGCCCATCGGCGCGAAAGGGACCATCGACGGGAGCCGTTTCTCGAGGTCATCGGCAAACCCGTGCAACGCCACGAGCGCCCCGTCGCGCGCCTTGACGAGCTCTTCCCTTTCGTTAGGCGGAAGATCGGTCGCGAGCGTCATCAGGCTGTCGTTGAAGAGTGGGTCGATCGCGCGCGCCGAGGCGATCGCCAGCTGGGCGAAAAGCCGCACCGGTTTTTGTAGATTTTTTTCGCCCTGGGCGAGCGCGGCCGGCATCGCCAGGAGGCGTTTCGTCGCGGCGAGGGCGCGGTTTCGCGGCGTGTCGTATTCCTTTTTCAGGAGCGAGAAAATCCCGTTGCTGCATTCGCCCACGTAGGTCTGTGGATCGCGACTGGTCGAGTGCCAGACCCGATCGTCGAAGGCCGCACTCTCGAGTTGCGCACGAAAGAGGATCCAATCGATCCGCTCATCTTTCGGCCAGTGCGCGGTTTGCATCGCGTTCACCCTGGCGAGCAGGGCGCGGATGTATTCCGCGCGCGCGGCGATTTTTTCCGCGGAATAATCCGTTAGGCGATCATCCCAGTTATGCAGCCCGGCGTCGCTGCTCCGCACGGGAAACTGTGCGTTGCGCCAGTCGTAATAATCGTCCGCCAGCTTGTGCAAAGCCGTGGCTTCCGCGCGGCCTTGCAGACTGGGGCCGGGTTTGGTGAGCAACGCCTTGTTCGAAATATCCGGCCTGGTCTGGGTGGGTGTTTGGCCGTTGGCCGTCAAGAAACCGGAAACCAGCAGAACCGCCGCGGCGCAGAGAATCTTCTTCACCGTCCCAGCGTAAGCGCCCACCCGCCCGCCGAAAAGTCCAAAGCGCGCGCGGGATGCTTTCGAATCAGTCTTGCTTTCGGCTGGGCGTAGTCGCGCGCGAGAATTACGAGGCCAAGGCCGTATTTATGGTTCCATCGACGCGGCCAATGCTAATCATTTGCTAATTTTGCTGCAATTAGAATAGCCAATCGATGCCACAACGTTCCCTGGGTAAGTCTGTTTCCAGCTTCACCCATCCGTCTGGAGTTCTGCCGTCTTAGCGCGGAAACGTTGCGTCCGGGGAGCGCCTCGGCGCCAGGGTGGCGCGCTGGCTTGCGCTTTAGTTCGCCAGTTCTAACTTGCCCGCGTGAAAAAAATCGAGGCG
>DATMNS010000204.1:0-2310 GCA_035568735.1 Chthoniobacterales bacterium
CAGGACTTGTTCCGGATCGCCATCCGCATTGCGCACGACGCGGGCGTTGCTCTCGTCGATCTTGAAAAAACTGAAGGCGTCGGGCACGCGCACCTTGTCGTCCACGTCGCTCGCGGTCTGCGCGCCGCCCTGCGTGGTCGCGACACCCTTGCTGACGACGATTTTCATGAAGTCCTCGTGTTCCGGCAACGCGAGCGGCACGCTGCGGACATAAGCGAGTCGATCGTGCAGCCCGTAAGTGACTGCGAAAAACGGCGCCGGCTTATCCGCAAAAACGTTCGAGCCGCCGATCATGGAAAGGGCGATATGTTTCTCGAGATCTCTGCGATCGACGCGGTGGGTGAAGGCCAAAGTCGCGACGACCTGCCGGATCGCGGGATCTTTCGGATCCTGATAGAACTGGATTTCCTGGACGACGTCGGTGAACGGCGGGGTGGTCACTTCCACTTCCTCGCGCTCGAGCAGGATGCGCCTGGGGAAAAAGTTCTTCTCAAACGTAACGCGAAACTTTTGTTCAGCCGGCCAGTCCTGTTTCGGCTTAAAAGTGAGTTCCGCATCGGAAGTCCACGACCACTTGCCTTCTGCGTTAGGGTCGAGGTGAACCCCGCGCGAGACTTCCTTGCCGATTTGTTCGAGGCGAGCGACGGAAGCGCTGAAACGAACGTGCAACGGCGCCGGTTTGAGATCCTTCTCCAATTTCGTGACCGGAATCGGATCGGCGATGACCGCGACGCGCAACGGTTTTGGGCGCGCCTGATACCAATGCCAGCCCCACCAGCCGCCGCCGGCGAGGAGCGCGAGAAGGAGGAACGACGCCGCGCTGACCAGGCGATGCGATCCGACGGCGCGGCCGCTCCGCGCGAGCCACGGTGGCGCGGTCCAGGTGAAGCGACCGAACAAAAATACGAGGAGGCGTTTGAGCATAAACGAACTGGATGTTGCGGTGAATACGGGGCGCGAGGCGAGGTTCTTTCAACGATTTGCAAAAAACTTCACGCGCATTGGGATCCGCGATAAAACGGAGAGGCATGAGTCGCGCTGAATTCCTCGCCACGCGTCGGAGCCTGGTCGAGCGGCTGGCCGATTGGAACGACCGGAAACGCTGGCAGCAGTTCTTCGATTCCTATTGGAAACTCATCCACCGCGCCGCGCGCCAGGCCGGCTTGACGGACAGCGAGGCCCAGGAAGTGGTGCAGGAAACGCTCATCACGGTGGCGAAGAAGATCGACCAGCTGAAATACGATCCGGCGCTCGGATCATTCAAAGGCTGGCTCCTGAACATCACGCGCTGGCGGATCGCCGATCAGTTTCGAAAACGAAAGCGCGCCGGCGAACAATCCGCCAAAACGCGACGCGATGAAGCTGAGACCGCGACGATCGAACGGATTGCCGATCCGGCCGGCTTCGATCTCGATGCGGCGTGGGACGAAGAATGGCATCGCAATCTGCTCCAGGCCGCGACCGAGCGCCTGAAAAGGAAGGTAAGTGGAAAGCAGTATCAGATTTTTGATTGCTACGTCCTGAAGCAATGGCCGGTGCGGAAAGTCGCGAAGGAACTGCGGGTGAGCGTCGCCCAAGTGTACCTGGCCAAACATCGCCTGGGCGCGCTCTTGAAAAGGGAAGTGGCGCGTGTGGAACGCGCTCGTTAGGGCTCTCTCCTCGCTATCGCGCTCGTGCTCATGATCGTGATCGGCAAAAGAGTCGATTGCGATTGCGAGTACGAGCACGACGGCGGTCATGGACCGCCGCTAGAGAAGAAGGTATAACGACAAAACGTGCGCATACCGTCGATTCCCGACCACGAGATGCTGGGCATCATCGGGCGCGGCGCGTATGGCGAAATCTGGCTGGCACGCAGCCTCACCGGCGCGCTGCGGGCGGTGAAGGTAGTGTACCGCGACACGTTCGAAACCGAGCGCGCCTTCAATCGCGAGTTCGAGGGAATGTCGGCCTTCGAGCCGATCTCGCGCGCGCACGACGGCTTCGTCGATATCCTGCACGTCGGCCGGAGCGTTGCCGGCGGCTTTTTCTATTACGTGATGGAGTTGGCCGACGATCAAGTCAGCGGGGCCGAGATCGAGATCACGCGCTACACGCCAAAGACGCTGAAAGCGGAATTGGGCCATACCCTGCCGGCAGACGAATGCCTGCGCCTCGGGCTCCTGCTGGCCGAAGCGCTCGGCGCGCTCCATCGCGCCGGCCTTGCCCATCGCGACATCAAACCTTCGAACATCATTTTCGTGCAGGGCGCGCCGAAGTTGGCCGACATCGGGCTGGTCGCAACCAGCGGGCAGCGCTCGTTTGTCGGGA
>DATMNS010000205.1:0-14529 GCA_035568735.1 Chthoniobacterales bacterium
CGCCCGCTTCTTCCCTGCGGAGCGATGTCACCCGGTTGCGGGTGCGCTACCGCGAAGCGCTTCGGGCGGAGGTGCGCCGCACGGTCGAGCGCGAGAGCGAGGTCGAGGGCGAATTGCGCGAACTTTTGCGGGTGTTGACCAACCGATGAGAGGGAATCGGAATGCCTGCATCCACCGTTTCCACGATCTGCACGATCTGCGGCGAGCCCTTGCAGGGGAGGAGCGACTGTCTCGTTTGCCTGCTGCGCGGCGGATTGGATCGGCCTAACGAGACTGCGAGTTCGCCGGCTTTCGGCGAGTTTGAGATCGAGCGGCGCGCGGATGGCACGCTTTGGGAGCTGGGCCACGGCGCGATGGGGGTGACTTATCGGGCGCGCGACCAGGTGTTGCATCGCGACGTCGCACTGAAGGTGATCGATGTGCCGGCGGGAACGGGGGGAGCAAAAACGGCGCGCGAACGGTTCCTGCGCGAAGCGCGCGCCACGGCAGCTTTACGGCATCCCAATGTCGCGGGCGTTTTTCAGTTCGGCGACTCGTCCGAAATTGATCGCTGCTATTACGCGATGGAGTTGGTCGAGGGGGAAACTCTTGAGGCGCTCGTCAGGCGAGAGGGCCCGGTCTCAGCGGACGCCGCGCTCGCAATCGCGATCCAGGTCACGCGCGCTCTCGTCGCCGCGGCCGCCCACGGTTTGATTCATCGCGACCTGAAGCCGGCCAACATCATGCTCGTGCCTAACGACTCGGGTGCCGCGGCAGTGGAGGTCAAGGTGATCGACTTCGGTCTCGCCAAGGCAACTGCCGGGGTCACAGAAATGGACCTGACCCACGGCGCGTTCGTCGGCACGCCGACCTTCGCCAGCCCGGAGCAGTTTGCGGGCAAGCCGGCGGACGCGCGCTCGGATATTTATTCGTTAGGCATGACGCTCTGGTACGCGCTGACCGGGGAGGTCCCGTATCCGGGCAGGACGATTGAGGAAATTCGTGCCTCGCGGGCGCAGGTGGCCTTGCCCGTCGAACAATTGGCGGCACGGAAAATTCCCACGCCAGTGATCAAGCTTATCCGCCGCATCCTTGCGGCCGACCCGCCCGCCCGGCCGCAATCCGCGCGGGCATTGTTAGCCGAACTGGAAAACTGCCGGACGGACATGCAGACAACGCCGCGTCGCCGGCGGCGGCGCACGGCTGCTGTTGTCATTGGCCTTTTGGTCGTTAGCCTGGCTGGCCTAACGAACTACCGGTGGCGCCAACCGCCTCCTCCGGCCGCCGCGCCGCGCGAGAAATCGATCGCGGTCCTGCCCTTCGAAAATTTGAGCAAAGACGAAACGAACGCCTATTTCGCGGCCGGGATTCAGGACGATGTCCTGACCAGTCTGGCCAAGATTCATGCCTTCAAAGTAATCAGCCGGACGAGCGCGATGGCTTATGAAAAACCCGACGGGCGCAAGATGCGCGAAATTGGCCGGGTGTTGGGCGTGGAGAACGTCCTCGAGGGCAGCGTCCGGCGCGAAGGCAACCGGGTTCTGCTCAACGTCCAATTGATCGATGCCCGCCAGGACCGCCACATTTGGGCCGAGCGCTATGATCGGACCGAAGCCGACTCGATTGGTCTGCAAGGCGAACTCGCCACACAGATTGCGGCGGCGCTCGAGGCGAAACTCGCTCCGGAAGAAGTGGCGCGCCTGGCGGTCAGGCCAACCGACAATCCCGAGGCCTACACGCTTTATCTGCGGGCTCTCGGACGAGAGCGAGCGGCCAATCGCTCGACCGAGGATTTGGACGATGCGGAGCACCTTTACGAGGAGGCGATCAAACTGGATCCCAGGTTCGCTCTCGCACACGCGCGCCTCTCGATTGTCGAGAGCTCCATCGTGGGAATGGAGGGGGATCCAATCCGAAAAGCAAAAGCGCGCCGCGAAGCGGAAGAAGCGATTCGGCTGGCGCCAAGACTGGGCGAAGCTCACATGGCACTAGGCCTTTCCTTGTATTGGGCGGATAAGAACTATGACGCCGCGCTCAAGGAATTTTCCACCGCGGCGGCGACCGCGCCTAACGAGGCGGATATTTTCAACTTCATCGCGGGAATTTACCGCCGGCAGGGACGTTGGCGGGACTCGCTCGCCGCCTATCAGCGAGCCTTGGATCTGGATCCTCGCGACCGCAGGATGCTCTGCTTGGCGGCCATCGATTATACCCTGGTTCGGGATTGGTCTGCGGCGTCCGCCTGTTACCATCGCGCTCTGGAGATTGCGCCCGATTCGGCCCCTGCGAGGATCGGTCTCGCCTGGCTCGAAGTGTTTCGGAACGGCGACCCTGCGGCTGGGAGAAAAATCCTGCAGGAACTTCCTCCCGGCATCGATCCCGATGGCGAAGTGACGGCGGCGCGCTGGGATCTGGCCATGCTGGAGCGGGATTATACTTCTGCCGAAAAGATCCTGACCGATTTTCCCTCCGCAGAATTTCCGCACGTCGGTCGAGAGCCGAAAACATTCTACCTCGGCCGTGTCGCTCTCGCCCGCGGCGACACTGCATCCGCCCAGCGCAACTTTGCTGCCGCCGTCCCGGGCTTCGAAGAGTGGATTCGTGAGAGTCCGAACAGTGCCTCCCCGCACGGTCGGTTGGGACTGCTCTATGCGTACCAGGGCCGGAAAGAAGACGCGCTCCGGGAAGGTCGCCGCGCGGTCCAGCTCGAGCCGGAGAGCAAAAATGCGTTCCATGGAGCGGTCGCGGCAGCCGAGCTGGCCTTGATCTATGCCCGGACGGGCGACGCGGATCAGGCCATCAGTTTGATCGACCGACTCCTTGCGACTCCCGGCCCGGCCCAGCCTGGATTTCCGGAAAACATCACGCTCGCCGACCTCCGTCTGCGCTGGGAATGGGATCCGTTGCGGAGCGATCCGCGATTCCAGAAAATCCTCGCCGGGCCGGAGCCGAAGACGGTCTATCGGTAGCGGCGGCGGCTCGTTAGGCCAGGCCCGAAACGCACGCCAGGGAACGCATCAGGCGGCGGGATCCAGCACGGTGAGAAAGGGGAAGCGGTGGAAGTCCATGTCCCGCGTGTAGATTTCCTTGATCCCATGTTCGCGCATGAGGGTGGCGGTGTGGAGATCGTGCAAAATGTTGCCCCGCAGTTGGGGGGCTGCGTCGATGATTTCATTTAACAAAGCGGCATGCTGCGTGGTGGGCAGCAGCATTCCGGCGCTCGGCGAATCGAGCAACGTCTCGAGAAAATGCCACGCGGCGCCGATCGACCACGGGTGCGGCAGAATCCTGGGGTGGGTGCAAACGCGCAGGAACTCATAACAAATCGGCCACGAGAGATACCACGGCGCAGGGCGCGCGCGACACGCCTCGATGGTGCGCCGGCAGGGTTCGTGAAATTCCGAGTCCCGGTTGACGACATCAACCAGCACGTTCGTATCGACCAGGAACATTCAGCGCCGCTCTTCCATCGCATCGTAGAGTGCGTTCCGGTCGGCGATCTCCACCAGAGGCTTTCCCCCGTGAAAGCGCGGCAACGGAGCCAGTTTCTTTTTTTGCGGCAGCTTGCCGCGGTGGAAGAGGAGCCGGAGCGCCGCCTCCACCAACTCGGACATGGTCCGATTTTGCCGCGCCGCTTCCCGGCGCAACTGGGCCATGACCGTGTCATCAATGTTCAGGGTAGTTTTCAGATGGCTTACCATATCGCTGAGATGGCAATATGGTCAAACCTGAAATTGCCTCGACAGCCACGGGAAATGACGCTCTTTTGCGAACGCACGCACGCCTGACCATGGATCCCAGGAAATTCTTTGCCGAGCTGCAACGGCGCAATGTCTACCGCGCCGGTGTCATCTACGCGATGTCGGCCTGGCTGCTCATCCAGGTGGCGACCCAGGTTTTCCCCTTTTTCGAGATTCCGAACTGGGTCGTTCGGTCGATCGTTGTCGTCCTCGTCCTCGGTTTCCCGGTCTCTCTCGCGCTCGCCTGGGCCTTCGAGCTGACGCCCGAAGGGCTCGTCAAAACCGAGGATGTCCCCCTGGGAAAATCAATCCGCTGGAAGACCGGCCGGAAACTCGACTTCGTCATCATCGGCATCCTCACGGTGGCGATCTTGTTTCTCCTTTTTCTCCATTTCTCGCCCTCCCACCGGGCGACGCGCGATCCCGCTATTCCGGAGAAGAGCATCGCCGTTTTGCCCTTCGAAAATTACAGTGCGGAAAAAGAGAACGCGTTCTTCGCCGATGGCATCCAGGACGATCTGCTGACCAACCTGGCGAAAATCAAGGCGCTGACCGTGATCAGCCGCACCAGTGCGATGAAATATCGCGACGTCAGCGCGCGCGACATCAGAGAGATCGGCAAATCGTTAGGCGTGGCCAACGTCCTCGAGGGCAGCGTCCGGCGGGAGGGCAGCCGGGTGGCGGTCAACGTGCAATTGATTGACGCCTTCAACGATCGCCACATCTGGGCCCATCGCTACGACCGCACGATCGCGGATTCGTTAGGCTTGGAAGGCGAGCTGGCGACGGAAATCGCCGACGCCCTGAGGGCCCAGCTGACGCCGGATGAAAAGGTGCGAGTGGCCAAGAAACCGACCGGGAACGCGGATGCCTATGTGCTTTACCTCCGGGCGCTCCCCTACGAGCAGGGCCCGGACACCCTGCTCCAGGATTACCGGCAAGCGGTCGAGCTATATACCAAGGCGATCGCGCTCGACCCGGAGTTCGCGCTGGCTCGCGCCCATCTCGCCTCCACTTGCGCGGAGATTTTCCATTTCCATGAGCCGCTCGACTCGTGGAAAGCGCGCGCCCGGAGCGAGGCCGAAGCCGCCCTCCGCCTGCAACCCGATCTGGGCGAAGCGCACTTCGCGCTCGGCCAATGCGCCTACTGGTTCGACGCCGATTACGAACGCGCCCTCGCCGAATTTGCCATCGCGCAACGCGCCTTGCCTAACGACAGCAACATCGGCGCCTATGTCGCGGCGATCCGCCGCCGGCAGGGGCGCTGGGAGGAGGCGCTCGCCACCTATGAACGGATGGAAAAGCTCGACCCGCAGAATCCGAACATCATCCGCAACGTTCTCTTCACCAACACCTCGATGCGTCGCTGGCCGCAAGCGGCCGAGGCGGCGGCGCGTTTCCGGGCGGTGGCGCCCGACTCGGTGGTCGCGAAAATTCAATCCGGCTATGTCGAGTTCATGTGGAAAGGCGACATCGGCGCGCTGCAACGCTGGCTCGGTGACATTCCTCCGACGGACGATCCGGATGGGATTGTGACCTGCGTGCGCTGGGAAGGGGCGATGTTACACCGCGACTTCGTCGGCGCGGCCGACATTCTGGCGAAGTCGCCGACGAGAGAGCTTTCCTATCTCAGCGGCGGATTGCAGCCGCAGAGTTTCCTGCTTGGGATCACGGCGGTGGCCAGCAACGATCGGGCGGGCGCCGCGAGAAATTTCGCCGCCGCCCAGCCGGAGGTCGAGAAGGCGGTGCAGGAAGCGGCCGACGCGCCCGCCTGCCACGCGAACCTTGGGTTACTCTATGCCTTCATGGGCAAGCACGACGAGGCGATTCGCGAAGGCCGGCTTGCCGTGGAACTCAAACCGATAGCAAAAGACGCTAACGATGGTGCGATCGTGCTTTGTTACCTCGCCTTGATCTACGGGCGGGTCGGGGAAAAAGATCAGGCGATTCCGTTGATCGACCGGTTGCTCAAGACGCCGGGCGCGGTCGACAGCGTCAACTACAGCATCACCTTGAATGATCTGAAGTATCGCTGGGAATGGGACCCGCTGCGGGGCGATCCGCGGTTCCAAAAACTTGTCGGACAAACCGCGCCGCCGCCAAAATGAGTTGTCAAGCAGGCGCTCCGCCGGCCGGCGCTAGGCAGGATAATGCCACGCGGCCAACTCAGCGCGGAGTTCTTCGCTGAAACGTCTCTGCAAATCGGCCGGAAGTTTTTCGCGCCATTGCCCGCCCTTTCCCACCCGCAGAAATTTTGCCCGGCCCGTTTCGCCGCTTTGCAGGAGCGTTTCTTTCTTGCGTGCAAACGATTGGTTGTGGACCGCGGTCGCGATCTCTTCGCTCGTCCGCTCGATCCCGAGATGATGCAGGATGCGACGCGCTTCTTCCCCCGGGTTCGCGAGCAGGTCTTCGTACCGGACAATCGGGACCCCTGCTTCCTGATACGGTTGCCAATGTTCCCGCCACGAAACCCGGCACCAGTTGTGGACCTGGGCGCAGCCCTCGAGCAATGCGGTCGTCATTCTTCCCAACCGATAGTCCTGGCTGGCCACTAGCGGATAAAGCGTGCGCTGATAGATTTTTTTCAGCCGCCCCCCATGGAAAAGGCGGGCCAGCCTGGGAAAAGGATCGAAGGTAAAATGATGCGCCCCGGAGATCGCGACGTCGCGCGGATCCCGCAGCACATAGATCACGTTTTTTTTGACCTCGTCCACGGGCAGGAGCAGCTCCGCGAGCTGATGATGCGATTTGTAGCAGCGAAAATCTGAAACCCGATTTTCGCCCTCGATCGCGATTTCTTTCTTCTCCAGGCGCCAAAAGCCGGCCACCGGGCAACCCACCAGCTCCGCCACCAACCGCGTTGCCCAGGTGCATCCGCTCTTCGGGTAGCCGACCACGACAATGTTTTTCATGCAGACGGACCGCGGCCTAACGAGTCTCGCGAAGGTCGGAAAACGCCGCCCCGAGGTGGTCGAGCACGTCGCCGGGCAGGAGCGATTCTTCGCTCGCATGACGATTGAAGACAGCGAGCTCCGCCGCGCGCCCGCAGAGCCAGGCGCCAAGCCGGGCGGCATCGCGCGGCGCCAGCTTCGCGCCGAGGAGCGCCGCGCACACCCCGGTGAGGACATCGCCCATCCCGCCCGTCGCCATCCCGGGATTGCCGGTCGTGTTGTAACTCAGCGGCCGCGCGGCCTCGGCAACAATTGTGCGGCTGCCTTTTAGGAGCAGGGTCACGGCGTGTTGCGCGCAAAAATTCGTCGCGATTTCCGCGCGCGACATTTTTTCGGTCGGAAAAAGCCGCTGCATTTCACCCGGATGCGGGGTGAGCAGGCGCGCGCCCGGCAGTTCGTCGAGCATCGCGCGGCGCTCCGCCAGGATATTGAGACCATCGGCATCGACCACCATCGGTTGCTGCGCCGCACGGATGAGCGCGAGAATTTCCGCCGCTCGTGCTTTGCCCAGGCCCGGGCCGACCGCCCAGACATCGATCGGCTCTTCCAAGAGCGCGGCGTAGGATTTGACCGGCTTGACCATCACCTCGGGAGTCGAAGCCGTGGCTACGATCTCGTAGATTTCTTCCGGCACAAAGAGCTCCACCAAGCCGGCTCCGGCGCGCAGTGCGCCTAACGAGCACATGACCGCCGCGCCGGTGAAGCCGCGCGAGCCCGCCACGATCCCGATGCGGCCGAACTGGTTTTTGTAGGCCGAATATCTGCGCCGCGGCAAAAGGTCGCGCAGCACTTCGGCGATTGCCGCCTCGCCCGCGCCCGGGTCCTCCGCCCGCAGTTCGTCGAGCAGAACGACTTCCAGCCGGCCGACAAAATCAATCGCGGAATCCGCGACCAAACCGCGCTTCGCCGCGCCGACCGTGATTGTGAAATCGGCGCGGACACACTCGGAGTCGGCGGCGCCCGAGTCGCCGTCCAGGCCGGTCGGCAGGTCGATCGCGACGACATAGGCGCCGGCGCGCAGCGAATTGATTTCGCGACAGGCGCTCCGGATGGGCTCGCGCAGCGGCGGGTGCGCGCCGAGGCCGAGCAGCCCGTCGAGGATGATGGTCTGGGAGTGTGGGCGCGGCCTGGGTGCCCCGATCCCCGGGGTCACGCCTTTCGGGGCGCCAAGATCCCTCCCACATTCCTGATCGCGGAGCGCGCCCAACTTCTCACTCGTTAGGGGGCTCAACTCCTTCTCCGAAAAGGTCAGACGCGTTTCGATTTTCCAACCCGCTTCCGCCAGCCAGCGCGCGGCGACCAAAGCGTCGCCCGCGTTGTGTCCCTTGCCCGCGAAGACAATGCACTTTCCGGGGCGCGGGAAAAATCTGGTGAGCGCGCCCGCGATCCGTTCGCCCGCCTGGTCCATCAGCGCCTCCGCCGTGATTCCGCGGGCAAAGGCCGCTTCCTCGGCCGCGCGCATCTGCGCGGGAGTGATGATGGGCGAGTGCAATTTATTCGTCGGATTCCGGGGTTTTCTTCTTTTTCTTTTTCGTCGTGCTGGTGGAAGATTTTTTGTGGCGGCTGCTCTTCTTCGAGGATTTGCTCGAATGATGGCTGGAGCCCGTCCGTTCCGGCTCTGCCCGGACAAAATCGTTGGTGTTAAACGGTTGCTCGACGGGCGGGACGACATGGGTCAGACCGGCCACCACCGCTCGATTGGGCGGCGCCCGTTTGTTCATGACCCCGTTCGCAATCCGTTGGGCGAGCTGCTCGCGATAACTGCTTTGCAACGCGAGCCGCGCTTCGGTCGGGTTCGTGAGGAATCCACATTCCACGAGCACCGCCGGGATGCTGGTGCGGCGTAGGACAAAATAGCCGCGCCGGCGGATGCCGCGATTTTCCGAAGTCGTGCCTGCGACCACCTGCCGGTGAATGTTCGCGGCCAGCGCCGCGCTCTGGTTGCTGTAGTAGTAGGTCTCAATCCCGTTCGCGCCCGCGCGCGTGGCGGCGTTGAAATGAATGCAGACGAAAATGGCGTTGCCATAACTGTTGGCGATGCGCACCCGGTCGCCGAGGGTGACGAAGACGTCGCTGTCGCGGGTCATGACCACTCGATAACCGGCGTCGTGCAGGATTCTGCGCAAGCGCAGGGCCACGTCGAGGGTCATGCTTTTCTCCGCCACCGCCTGGCCGGGGATCCCGCCGCGATCGAACCCGCCATGACCGGCGTCGATCACCACGGTGGGAAGGTTGCTGCTCGCGGACCAGGCCGGTGCGGGCAGGAGCGAAAGAGCGATCGCGACCAGGGCGAAGAGTGGTGCGCGCTTTGGTGCGCGTAATCGTTTCTCCGCCATCGCCATTAATTTTCCAGCGGCAGATCAGCCGGCCGATCGGATAACTTTGGCCCCTCTTTTCCGGAGGCTAGCGGCGCGACTGGCGCGTCGACCATTCCTCCGGCGACCGCCACGGTGCCGTCGACCGCGCGGCGGAGATGCGGCGAAGTGCGTGTCTGGGTGTAGGTGGTGTGTTTCGCCAGGCGTCCATCGAGGCCGACGACGGAATAGGACCAGAGCCGGGGAGCGGAGCATTGCAGGACGTGCAACTGATTATTGCGATCGACTTCGGCGTGCGGTTCGTCGAAGGAAATGAGCCGGCCTAACGAGTAGGTCGCGTAGACCAGGCTGTTCGCCTTGTCCTCGACCCGCACGTAGAGAGAGGTGTGATCGGGAAAACGATTCGTCAGCAGCGAATAGGTGCGGACGCCGTCGGCTCCCGGGTTGCCCACCGTCCGCTGCCAGATCGGGCGCGCGTTTGTCACCTCGAAAACCTTGGCGCGCGCGTAAAAGAACTTGTTCAAATCGGCGAAGTAAACATTCGCCCGCGCATGGTAGACACCGCGGTCGGTGATCGGGAAGAGTGGAGTCAGATCGATCTTGCGAGTGACGGAAGTGCCGGCCGCGATTTTCAAAGGCGGCTCCGAGCGCTGGCGGAGCGGGGCGAGGGTGCGGCCTTCGTTCGCGGTCACTTCGAAGCCGTACCAATGCTGGCCGGTATCGTCCCGCAACTCGATCTCGCGCCCGGCCAGGTTGGTGATCGTGACGGTTGCGATCACCGGTTCATAGGCGATGTATTGGAGTCTCTTGAATTTCAAGTCCACCTCGATCTGGGCACGCGCCGTGATGGTCGCCAAAAAAAGCACAGCGAGTGCCAGAAGCCGGGTCATAGGCGCGTAAAATACCGCAACTCCCCGGAGATGAAAGGCAGGCGGCCGAAATCAGCCGCGTTTTCCCCAAAGCTTGATCTTGTCGAGCACGCCGGTTTTGCAGCGCGAAAGCGCGCCTGATTCCGTGCTCGTCGAGACGGGCGAGCGTTTCGGCGATCGCGCGTACAGCGCGGAGGGCGAAGTCTGCCCGATCTCCGCCCCGTGATGAACGATCAACAATTGCGTCACTGCGGCGGGGCGGTGACAGGCGGCGGGAAAAGATTGAGCAACCGCGCCGGCTCGGCGCGGACCGCTTGCAATTGGTCCTGGTAATAAACCCGCACGATATAGCCGAGGTAGGCCCGCGGGCCGCTCTCGCTCGGCGGGAGGAGCGCGGGGGGTGATGGTTTGCGCGCGGCCAGCTTCGCCTTCTCCACCGAATCGGGCACTTCCACCGGCTGATTCGCCAGAGCGGTGCCCGGCGCCGGCTCGTTGCGCTTGGGGCGCAGGTAGGTGACATCGAGCACCTCTGTCCCGGTATCGGCCCAATCATGCCCAGGCGTGACCCATTCATAGCTGACGTCCGCGTTGGTCAGGACGACCTGATCGTTGTTCACCGTGTCGTAGAAGAAAACCTGGATTTTTACCTTGGTGTGATCGATCGGCGTGTCGGGGCGCGCCTTGACTCCGACGCGCAGCAAAAGCTTCGTCTCGGCATCGGGCTCGGGCTCGGTTTTCAGTGTCACCTCGGAGATGCCGAAGGTCGATCCGTCGGGAATCCCTGCGGCGTCGCTGGGGGGCGCGCCAGGCGGGGCGGTCGATCCGTTGGCCCTGAGCGCATTGCTCTGCGCGGGCACGCCCACCCGCAGCTTGACCTCGGCCAGTTCATAGAGCGGACCAACCGCCGGGCCTAACGATTGGAGACGCCTCCAGACCTCGTTCGAGCGATCGAAGAGCTGCATCGATTCGTAGGTCAACGCCAGTTCCGCCAGAATCTCAGGGTTCCCGGGGTCGAGTGCGGTAGCCTGCTGCAACTTCGCGATCGCGTTGGTCGTATCGCCGCGGTCGCGGAAACCCCTTGCCACGCGCAAAAGCGTTTCGGCTACCGAGGACGGCGGAGCCTGCCCTCGCCGGACGGTCGCCTGCGGCACGCCCTCTACCGCGGGCACAGTCACGGGCGCGGCGGAAGGCGCGGGCAACGATTGTTTGAAGAGGCGGGCGACCGCCGCGTTTTGCGACGCAACCGATGGCGCCTCGCCCGGATGCCGGGTCGAGAGGTAAAGTGCGCTGAGGATCTGCGCCACGGCAACTGCCACCAGGAGCGCCATCGCGGCGACGAAGGTTTGCTGCGATCGACTGCCTTGGAGAAAAGAGACCGCGCGCATCGGGAACGTTCTCTAACTGAATGCGCCGCAAGGTGTCAATGAGCGAAGCCGCTCCTGCACACTCGTCCTCGTGGTCTTACGCGAACGGTTTGGGATCGATCACGATCACGAGCACGAGGACGAGGACGAGCGGGAGACCTTCAACGGGAGATATCCGCCTGGCTGAGCAGCTTGAAGCCTTCACCCTGGAGCACCGAGCAAGCGCACTCCGTGTCGTCTACGTGGAGGACGAGCGCGGCGCGCCCGTGCGGGCGGGTGAGAAGGGGATAGCTGAAATGCATGTTCACCTCCGCCATGAGGAGCGCGGCGAGTAGCTTGGCCACCTCGGTCGCTACCTCTCGCAACTCCACCACCACCAGCGCGCAGACCCCAAACGGGACATTGTGTTCGAGAAAAATATTCTCCGCCGTCTCCGGATCGCTCACCACGATGCGTGCGATCGCCGAGTCGGTCGACTCCGCGATGCTGAGCGCGACCAAATGGGTATTGCGGGCGCTGAGCAACTTCACAATGTCGAGCAGTGCTCCCACCTTGTTCGGCAGGAAAACAGAGAATTGCCTGACCAGCGGACCGTCAATCTTGGAAGTGGTTTCAGGTAAACTTTGGGCCATAAAAATCGCGATCAAGCGAGCCGACACTATGCCGCCGCGTGGGAACGCAACGCAAATTAATAGTGCAGGCTGGAGCGGCAGCCGTGTCGGGCGCAGTCCCCACAAGAGCGGCTCGACACCGAGGCACCGCCCGGACATTAATATGAACAACCGATTGAAACCGAAACTTCACACAAAAGAAAGGAGCCAGGCATGAAGCAATTACCAAAAGCAAAGATCGACGAGTTCAAAGCACACTTTCGCGGAGAGGTGCTTCTTCCGGGAGACGTGAACTACAATGAGGTGCGACAAATCTGGAACGCCATGATCGATCGCAGACCCGCGCTGATCGCCCGGTGCACCTCGCCACAGGATGTCGTGCACTCGGTCAAGTTCGCGCGTGAGCAGGATCTGCTCGTTTCCATCCGCGGCGGCGGACACAACATCGCGGGCAATGCCGTCTGCAACGACGGTCTCATGATCGACCTCTCGCTCATGAAGGGCGTCCAGGTCGACCCGAACGCCCGTCGCGCGACCGTCGAGCCCGGATGTACCCTCGCCGACTTCGACGCGGTCGCTCAGACTCACGGCCTGGCGACGCCTTTGGGCATCAACTCGACCACGGGCGTAGCCGGCCTGACGCTCGGTGGCGGCTTTGGCTGGCTGAGCCGGAGATACGGCATGACGATCGACAACCTCCTTTCCGCGAATGTCGTCATGGCGGATGGCAGCCAGGTGCGAGCCAGCGAAACGGAAAATGCCGAGCTTTTCTGGGGACTACGTGGCGGCGGTGGGAATTTCGGCATCGTCACCAGCTTCGAGTTTCGGCTCCATCCCGTCGGGCCGAACGTGCTGAGCGGGCTCATCGTCTTCCCGTTCGATCAGGCGAAATCCGTGATCACGCAATTTGCCCGTTTCACCGAGACGATGCCGGAAGAGCTGAACGTCTGGATGGTCACTCGCAAGGCGCCTCCTCTGCCTTTCCTGCCAGAGGCCGTCCATGGGAAAGAAATCGTCGCGCTCGCCTTGTGCTATGCGGGTGATCCCAGGGAAGGCGAAAAGCTGATCGCGCCGTTGCGAGGGTTCGGCACGGCGCACGGCGAGCACGTTGGCGTGCAGCCGTATGTCGCCTGGCAGCAGGCCTTCGATCCGCTTCTCGCCAAGGGTGCCCGCAACTACTGGAAGTCGCACAACTTTTCGCGGCTGAGCGACGGCGCGATCGACGCCATCATCGAATACGCCGGGCGACTGCCGTCACCCCATTGCGAGATCTTCATCGGCACGATCGGCGGCCAGACAACTCGCGTTGCGCCCGATGCGATGGCCTACTCGAGCCGGGACGCGAACTACGTCATGAATGTGCACGGCCGCTGGGAGTCGGCCGCCGAGGACGAGGGCGTTATAACCTGGGCGCGTGAATTTTTCGCCAAGTCAAAGCCATTCGCCAGCGGCGGCGCCTACATCAACTTCCTCACCGAAGAAGAGACCGACCGCATCGAGTCCGCCTACGGTCCGGTCTACAACCGGCTGGTCGCGCTCAAGAAGAAACACGATCCGACGAATTTCTTCCGGATGAATCAGAACATCAAACCGGCCTGAAAGAACGTCGTTCCGCCTAACGATGGCATCGACTCATTAAGATGGGACGCGGACCGATCACTGGCGGCTGTTACTGTGGTCAGGTGCGCTATCGCGCGAAGCAGGAGCCGATTTCCCACGCCAACTGCCACTGTGCCAATTGCCGGCGCGCCGCCGGCGCCCAATCGGTCGCGTGGATTACGGTCGCGCACTCCGCTTTTGCGTTCGAGAAGGGAAGCCCACGACGGTATCGCGCCGATACGGGAGCGTGGAGGACGTTCTGTGACCAATGCGGAACCTCGCTCACCTACGAGAGCGACACGCGGCCGGGCGAAATCGACCTGACGACCGGCAGCCTCGACCATCCGGAGGATTTTCCGCCGAACAAGGACGTCTTTCCCGAGGAGAAACTGCCCTGGGTTAGTTTGGTCGATGAAACAAGATGCTAGCCGGCCGGCGCAATTGATGACCCGCCGCCAAATTTCCTCCGGAGGCCTCGCCATGATTGCGATCAAGTGAGGCGGAGCGAATTTCCAGCCGCGATTTCGGCTTTTTCCGCCCGGTCGCAAATCACAATCATCGCCAGACTCGCCTCGTGCCCGTCCAACCCGCTTTTGCCAGCCAACCAACCCGAGATATGCGAAAAAATGTTCGCCTTTAAAGGCGAACGTTCTTCTATATCTTGTTAGGTCTATGACGCACCGCCAGCACTTCGCTATCGCCGGAATCTTTTTGCTTCTCGCGACCAAAGCTGGCGCCTTTGACTTCGAGTTCGCACGGGCTACCTCGTCGGCAGGACAATTTTCTGTAGTCCTTCCGAAGCCATTTTCCGAGTTACCGGCGAATGCCGGGGTAAATTCAGCCGCCGCGATTAAACCGAAGCAATCATTTGTCATCGGCGGCAAGCCCGCACCTAGAGTCGTCTTTATTGCTACGAAGATGGTCTACGGTAGCACAAGCGATGCACGATCGGTCGTGACGAGCATCAGTGGCGGTGAGCCGCCAGGATTCAGGCGAGCCTACATAAAAAAGGTTCAGGTGGCGGGATTGCCGGGTTTAGAAATCAAGAGCCTTTCGCCGTCAACCGTGGGATATCGGCGCGTCCTTCTTGCCGGCGACACG
>DATMNS010000206.1:0-17191 GCA_035568735.1 Chthoniobacterales bacterium
CCCGCGAGGTAAGTCGCGATCGCAAAGGCGACAAACCTGAGCAAGCCCGCGCTGGAATGGAACGCCTGGCTTCCGTGGATGTTGCAAAACAGCGCCCACCATTCCGTTAGCCCAAGAGCCGCGATGAACAAGGGAATCTGCCGGACCTCGAGAAAACGCCGCTGGGGAAATCCGGCATTGCCGGTCGTAGGAACGTCAATGATCGCGTAAGCCATCGCCACCGCCACGAGCACGAAGCACGTGCTCAGCAGCGCGGTGAGCGCGATATCGTATTGCTGCATGATACTCGTGTAATTGGGCGACGACGCCCAACCCGTGGGCGGCAAGAGGATGGCGGCCAGATAGAGCCGCGGCACCATCATGGCCGCGGCCAACCAGGAGATCAGCACCAGCCAGTTCAGGAACACGTTGCGGATGTAGGTCGCGATCAGAGTCCAGGAGTCGACCGAGGTGAAACCGGTCTTCGGTGTCAGGTAATTACTGAAGGCCCGCAGGTGGCGGATCGGTTGCGGCTCCGGGTTCAGAGTAAGATCCGGCCGGCGTCGTAAATCCTCGACGACGCCGGCTGCTCCCTGAGGATGATTCTTGATCCAGGCCGTCAGCCAGCCGCCGACATAGCCACCGCCCGAGACGGTCGAGAGAAAATCAAATTGTCCGAGCAGGTTGTTGCTCGCCAAACCCTGCAGGACGCCAAGGCTAAAAATCGCGCTGCGAATCCCGCCGCCGGAAAGACAAAGCGCCGAGCGCTCCGGTTGTTCGGCGTGAATCCGGTTGTAGACGGCGCGCAGGCGCGGTTGCTTTTCGGCGGCCGGCAACTCCTGTGTTTCATCCGTGCCGAGCTGACCATCCAGCTCCTCGGCTAGGATATCCGCGAGGGACTTTGGTTGCGGCGCGAGTTCCGGGTTATTCCCCATGGGCGATACCTCCCTGCGGCCGGTTTAGGCTGCCGCGGGGAAAGAGACAAGCCAATTTCTTTTCTCCGCGCCGCTGCGATCGAGTCTCGCGCGGGAAAATCGGCTATGCATTGGGCTACCATGAAACCGCTCCCGGGTACCTGACGCCCGATGGAGGTTTATTCGGCTCCGCATGCCTAACGAACGGGACCTCAAAGCCGAGATTGGCCACGTGCTCTTCCACGACATCGTGTGCGACTCGAAATTGCTCATCAACGAACAGAGCAAGCTACTGAACATTTGAAGGGAATGGGTTGCGCTCGTGCTGGCTATGCCTCTGGCCGTTTGGTTTGGGCGCAGAGAGGCGGAGAGGACCGGCCCGATCGTGCCTAACGACCAACGTCCGGTCGCCTTGGCGAGTTTGTTAGACCTCGGATTCGCGAAAAACAATTCCCAAAGGATTACGGCAAAGAGGACGCCCGGCTGTCTGCGCAGCGCCGCATTTGACGCAGTCATTGGCCGAGGAGCTTCGATCGACTATGGTCGAGCCGCAGAGCAGCGAGCCGAGGGTCAGCGATGCATCCAAAACATTTCTTCGCCGAATTAAAGCGGCGCAATGTTTACCAGATCGCGGTCGCTTACGCCGTGATTGCCTGGTTGCTCATCCAGGTCGCCACGCAGGTCTTTCCCTTTTTCGATATTCCGAACTGGATCGTTAGGGTGGTCGTCCTGCTGCTGATCGTTGGTTTTCCGATCGCCTTGGTTTGGGCGTGGGCGTTCGAACGGACGCCAGGTGGAATCAAGCACGAGCGAGATGTCCCGCGCAACGAATCGATTACCCGCCGGAGCGGGCGCAAACTCACCGCTCTGATCGTCGTCGTCGCGGCCGCGGCAACCGGGGTGATGGCCGTCCGATTCTTGCGTTCGCAGGAAGAGAGCGAAAACGCACAACCCAAAGCTGCAACCGAGAACAAATCGCTCGCCGTCCTGCCCTTTGAAAACCTCAGCGCCGACCAGAGTAACGCCTATTTCGTGAGCGGCATGCGAGACGAAATCCTAACCTCTCTCGCCGAATTGCGCGATTTGAACGTCCGCTCCCGCACCTCGACGCAGAGATATCCAAGTCATCCCGAAAATCTGGAAGCTGTTGGCCGCGAGCTGGAGGTCGCGACGGTGTTGGAGGGAAGCGTGCAGAAAGTTGCTGACGACGTTTTGATCAACATCCAGCTCATTGATACGCGGAGCCGCAAGCAGCTTTGGGGGCAAAGCTATCGGCGCAAGACGGGGGACATCTTTAGTGTGCAGGGCGAAGTCGCGGAGCAAGTGGCCGAGGCGCTCAAGATAAGACTCGCTCCGGCGCAGGAACAGCGGTTGCTCACTCCGCCAACGACCAGTGCGCGCGCCCATGATCTTCTTCTCCGCGCCCATGCCTTGGGAGCGCATTCCGATGAGCAGAGTCTTGAGGGGAAAATCGCCTTCCTGCAGGAAGCCGTGGCCGATGATCCGCACTACGCCCTGGCTTGGGGCGACCTGGCCGGCGCTTATCTCACCATCGCCGATGCCTATCGGGCCCCGCTCGACGTCTTAGGCCCGATGCGCCACGCCGCGCTCATGGCGGTGAAGAATGATGACGGGGCGGGCGTCGGCCATATCTGGTTAGGCGCCGTCTCCATGCTCTACGATCGAAACTTTCCCCTGGCGAAGAGCGAATTGGAACGGGCGGTCGCGCTCGATCCGAATTCCTCCGACGCGCACCGCTGGCTCGGCTGGTATCTCGCGCGGGTCGAACGCGACTTCGACGCCGGCCGCGCGGAACTGCAAAGAGCCCGCGCGCTCGATCCTTCCTACACCTGGCCACTCATGTTTGAATGCTACGTCGCGATCGCACGCGGCGATTATGCATCAGCCTTGCAGCTCGCCCAGCAGGTCATGGAAATCGATCCCCACTTTTTTTACGATGTCGACCCGATCGCGAGTGTTTATGCCGCCGAGGGTCGCTGGCCGGATGCGATCAAACGTTACGAGTCGCTTCCCGCTGGGACGATCACGCGGCCGAATTTCCAGCTCGCGATCTGTTATGCGCGGACCGGCCAGAGCGACCGGGCCCGACACATCCTGGCCGACCTCGAAACGCTTGCCCAGCAACGCTACGTGGATCGCTCCCATCTCGCCGGGATCTATGCGGCACTCGGCGACAAGGACAAGGCCTTCGCCGCACTTGATCAGGCGTGCGCCGATCGCTCCGCGCGGGTCAGCACGCCCCGCTTTTACACTTGGCTGGCGCCCCTCTTTGACGATCCGCGCTTTGCCGCCTTGGAAGACAAAGTCGCGCACTCCGCGCTGGCGTCGCCTCTCGAAGTGCAGCCGTGAGCCTGGTCGGCTGGGACGAGCCACGCGGTCGAGGCTGGCCGGTCGCTGCGCGGATTTGCGGTCTCCGTTTCTTTATGCATGCTGCGTAATGCATGACGCGTAATCGGATTAACCCTTTCGAATATGGCGGGGTGGTCGCCGGAGATTCCTTCTGCAACCGGGCCCGGGAGAAAGCGGATCTCGCGCAGGCGATCCGCAACCATGAAAAACTGTTCGTTTTCTCCGAGCGTCGCTTTGGCAAGACCTCCCTCGTGCGGGCGGTACTGGCCGGCTTCTCGAAAAGAACGACGGTTTGCGCCTACGTCGATCTCTGGCCGACGGACAACGAGGCGACATTTGTGACCGCGATGGCCAAAGCCATCACGCAAGCGATGAGCTCGTCGGTAGGGAAGCTTTTGGAAACCGGCAAGAGCCTCTTCAGTAACCTGGCGCCGAGCGTCACGCTCGACGAGGGAGGAAAGCCGGAGGTAAACTTCGGCGTCTCCCGGCATACCCGGATCGTTCCCGCCCTGGACGAAGTCCTGGAAACCCCGGCGAAGATCGCGGCCAAACACGACCGCGACGTGGTCATCGTGCTGGACGAGTTCCAGCAAGTCCTCGAATACGGCAGTGACCGGGTGGAAAAGAAGTTCCGCAGTGTGATCCAAAACCACCGTGAAGTGGCTTACCTCTTTCTCGGGAGCCGGAAGCATCTCATCCAAAAAATGTTCATGGATCGTTCCCGGCCGCTCTACCGCGCGGGTGGCCATTACCCGCTCGGGCCGATTGCGGAAGAACATTGGATGCCGTTTATCCGGGAGCGATTTGCGGGGGCCGGCAAGAAGATCAGCCAGGGCTTGATCCATTCCATCTGCGAACAGACGCAAGGACATCCCTTTTACACTCAGCATCTCTCTCATGCGCTCTGGGAGTTATGCGAACCTGGCGCCACGGTTACCGAAGGGTTGCTCAAGGAGGCGCTCCGGCTGCTGCTGCAGCGCGAAAATTACGCCTACTCGACCTTGTGGGAATCTCTCGCGATGAATCAGCGCAAGTTCTTGAAGGGGATCGCGAGCGAAGCCGCACCGGTGAAGCCTTTCGCCGGCGAATTTGTGCGGCGTTCCGGCCTCGGCTCGCCTTCCAACGCGCAACGCGCGGTCGATGCGCTCCTCGACCGCGATGTCATCGATCGGGAGAACGGCTCGTTCCTGATCACCGACCGCTTTTTCAGGCTGTGGGTGCAAAGAGTGCAACTGCCGTGAGACCGCGCCCGCTCCGGACAGATGAAACAGCCAGGTATGACGCAGAGAGCAGGTCTCATCGGAGGCGGGTTTTGAGTCCCGGAGAGGGGAGGCTTTGGCGCCGGAAGCGGGGACCATGAACTCAGGGAACTTCTTCAGCGAATTAAGGCGGCGCAACGTCTACAAGGTCGCGGTCGCGTATGCGGTGGTGGGCTGGCTCCTGATTCAGGTTGCCACCCAGGTCTTTCCTTTTTTCGAGATTCCGAATTGGGTCGTTAGGCTGGTCGTTCTCCTGATCGTTCTTGGTTTTCCGATCGCGTTAGTCATCGCCTGGGCGTTTGAATTAACCCCGCAAGGATTTCAACGAACGGAGATCGCGGACAAGCTGCCGAACCATTCGGCCCGTAGCCGGGCATGGATTTATGTTGTCATCGTGGCTGGTCTGTTCTCCGCCGGCTTGTTCTTCCTCGGGCGCTTCGCCGCGGCGCCGGCGCAGAGCGGCGCGGCGGAGGCGCCGGAAAAATCGATCGCCGTCCTGCCGTTCGAAAACTTGAGCAGTGACAAGGAAAACAGCTATTTCACCGACGGCATCCAGGACGAGATCCTGACCCGCTTATCCAAAATCGCCGACCTGAAGGTTATCTCGCGGACATCGACCCAGCTCTACAAAAGCGCGCCGAAGAATCTTCCCGAGATCGCGAAGCAGCTTGGGGTTGCCCACATCCTCGAAGGCAGCGTGCAAAAAAGCGGCGACCAGGTGCACATTAACGTGCAGCTGATCAAGGCGGCCGAAGATTCCCACCTTTGGGCCGATAGTTTTGATCGCAAACTGACGGACATTTTTTCCGTCGAAACCGAGGTCGCCAAGACCATCGCCGATCAGTTACAGGCCAAACTGACGGGTCAGGAAGAGCAGGTCATCGCCGCCCGGCCGACGGAGAATCCTGAGGCCTACGATGCCTACCTGCGCGGGCTGGCCTACAATCTGAAAACGGCCAACTCAGCCGCTAACTCTCGCGGCGCCCAAAAGTACCTCAGAGAAGCCGTACAGTTGGATCCGAAGTTTGCCCTTGCCTGGACGCTGCTCTCCTTTGTCGATGCGCGTGGCTATCTCACCCAGACTCTGCAACCCACGGATGCCCTCCGGGAAGAAGCGCGGCAGGCAGCGACGACCGCTCTCACTCTGCAGCCCAACCTCGGCGAGGCCCTCCATGCCAAGGGTTACTATCATTACGCCTGCCTGAAGGATTACACCACCGCGGTGCGCTACTTTGAACAGGCCCGGCCGTTCCTGCCCAATAGCAGCCGGATTCCTGAATCGCTGGCCTATGTCACGCGGAGACAAGGCCAGTGGGACAAGAGCGAGTCCTATTTCAACGAAGCCGAGCGGCTCGATCCGCGAAACGTTTACGTGCTCGGGCAACATGGCCAATCCTACATCGCTCTCCGTCGTTTTTCGGCAGCGCTACGGAAGTTTGACCAGATTCTCACAATCACACCGGACGACATGGATACGATCGCGGTCGAGGCGTCCATTGCCCAGGCCGAAGGAGACCTCCGGCGGGCCGCCGCGCTCCTCGCTCCGCTCCACCCGCCGGCCGACGATTCCAATGTCTTATTCACGCAGGTTTACCAGGCTATCCTGGAGCGCCGTCCTGCCCCCGCGATCCCGCACCTAACGAGCCTGCTCGCCAAACCAGACCCGGCGTGGGGCTACTTTACGGGGGAACTGCGCTTTTGGTTAGGCTGGGTGCAGGATGTCGCCGGCGACCACGCCGCCGCCCAGGGAAGTTGGCGCCAGGCCCGCGGCGAGCTGGAACCCTTCCTCAGAGAACAGCCGGATAACTATAACCTCCTCTTCGATCTCGCCCTGACCGATATGGGTCTCGGTGACAAAGCGGTGGCGTTAGCCATGTCGGAGCGGGCGATGGCCGCGATGCCGATCGAGAAAGACGCCTTTGATGGGCCTGCCCCGATCGAGATCCTTGCCCGGGTCGCGGCTCAGGTCGGAGAACCCGATCGCGCCATCGCCGCCCTGCAAAAGGTTCTCGCGCTCCCCTACGAGGGCCCGCTCGGTGGAGGGCAGGCGCCGTTGACCCCCGCGCTCCTCCGGCTCGATCCCATGTTCGATCCGCTCCGGAATGATCTGCGGTTCCAGCAACTCGCCGCCGGCCAGCGATGAACTTTTTCTCCGAGCTCAAACGACGCAACGTCTATAAAGTGGCGATTGCCTATGCGGTGGTCGGCTGGTTGTTGATTCAGATCGCGACGCAGGTTTTCCCCTTCTTCGAGATTCCGAATTGGGTCGTTAGGCTGGTCGTCCTGCTGATCATCGTCGGCTTCCCGATCGCACTTATTATCGCCTGGGCTTTCGAACTCACCCCGGGCGGAATCATGCGGACGGAAGCGGCCGATCGCGTCCCGGCGGCGCCTCGAAAAACGCACACCTGGCTCTACCTCGTCGTTATCTGCGGTGCTTTCTCCGCGGCCTTGTTTTTTCTCGGCCGCTACACCGCCAGCAATCACGAGAACACTTCCGGGCGCCTCGCGAAATCGATTGCCGTCCTGCCTTTTGAGAATCTGAGTCCGGACAAAGACAACGCCTATCTCGCGGAAGGCATCCAGGACGAGATCCTGACCCGTCTCGCAAAAATTGGCCAACTGAAGGTCATCTCGCGCACTTCAACCGCGAAATACCAGAGCGGACCCGACAACCTGCGCGAGATCGCGCAACAGCTCGGAGTCGGGAACATTCTCGAAGGCAGCGTGCAAAAGGCGCGCGACCAGGTGCGCGTCAATGTGCAGTTGATCGACGCGACCAACGATGCTCATCTCTGGGCGGATAGCTTCGATCGCAGGTTGACCGACATCTTTGCGCTCGAAAGCGAGATCGCGAAAGCGGTGGCCGACAGTTTGCAGGCGAAGCTGACCGGCTCGGAAGCGCACGCTCTCGCCGTCCATCCGACTGAAGACCCGGAGGCGCATCGGCTTTATTTGTTAGGCCGCTTTTTTTGGAACAAGCGCACCGGTCCGGATTTTCGCAAAGCCATCGGCTATTTCCAACAGGCCATCGACAAAGATCCCGGCTACGCTTTGGCCTACGCGGGCCTGGCCGATGCTTATGTCCTGCTTTCCGGCTACTCCGCGGCGACGCCGAAGGAGAGTTTGCCGGAGGCGAAGGCCGCGGCGCAAAAGGCGCTGGAACTGGACGAGAGTCTCGGGGAAGCACACGCTGCCCTCGCCGAGGCGATTTTCGCCTATGATTTCGATGTCGCCGGGGCGAGCCGGGAGTTTCGGCGCGCGCTCGAGTTGAATCCGAACTACGCGACGGCCCACCAATGGTATGCCGAAAGTGCGCTCGCCTCCCAGGGGCGTTTCGACGAGGCTGTCGCCGAGATGCGGCGGGCGCTCGAGCTCGACCCGCTCTCCGTCGTCATCAACGCGGACGTCGGCACGATCCTCTGTACGGCTCGGCGCTACGACGAGGCCATCGAACAGTTGCGTAAGACGGTCGAGATGGACCCCGCTTTTTATTACGCGCACTGGAACCTGGGTCAGGCGCTGGAATTGAAAGGCCAGCTCAAGGAAGCCCGGGCGGAATATGAGAAGGCGATTACGCTGAGTGACGATCCGCTGCCGCGGGCGTTCCTCGCCGAACTCTGCGCGAAGACTGGCCAGAAAGAGAAGGCGCGGGAGATTCTTGCCGAGTTGCGTCGTGTCCCGAAAGACACCTACGTCTCGCCCTACAACTTCGCCCTCATTTACATCGGTCTGGGCGAAAAAGATGAGGCTTTGCGGGAGCTTGAGAACACCTATGAGGACCGCGACGGATATAGCATTGTGTTTATCAAAGTCGATCCAATGCTGGATCCCTTGCGCGGCGATCCGCGGTTCGAGGCGTTGGTCGAGAAGACAGGACGGCCTTTCGCCGCGGCACAGTCAGGAACAAATGGGCGGATCGATCGCGCAACGTTCGCGCTGTGCCGTGTTGAGCTTACCGGAGCAAATCCCTTTTCCGATGTCAGCCGCGGCCCAGGAGGAAAGCAATAACGTGTTATCGACAAGAGGTTATGCCGCCTATAACGCACGAGAACCGCTGAGACCGTTCTCGTTTGAGCGCCGCGAGCCGAAAGCGACTGACGTGCAGCTCAAGATTCGGGATTTCGGCGGACGGGATCGCGGTGGACGCCTTTGATTTGATTGCGCCGCGCCGGCAGCTGGCTGGTTCCCTGATCGGCGGCATCGCGGAGACTCAAGAGATGCTCGACTTCTGCGCCGAACTCGGTATCGCTTGCGAGATCGAGCTGATTCCGATCGACCAGATCAATGAAGCCTATGAACGCATGCTAAAGCGCGAGGTGAAATATCGTTTCGTCCTCGACATGGCGTCGCTGCGATAGCAAAGACATGTTATGTCACTCGGGTTAGCCCGGCGGCCACGACAAGAATGAATTGGGATGCGATCAATGCGATTTCGCAACTGGTTAGTTCAGTTGCCGTTGTCTTGTCGGTGCTTTATCTCGCCAAAGAAGTGCACCGCAGTACGCGCGTCGCGAAGGTAGCCGCCCAGGATTCCGCCGCCTCGGCAGTCCGGGATGTGACTAACACGTTCATGGAAAATGCGGATATGTCGCGCATTTGGGGAACGGGTCTTGAAGACATCAAAACGTTGTCACGGGAGGACCAGGCCCGTTTCTTTCACGCCGCCCACCAGTTCCTCAAGGCGCTGGAGACCATTCACTTTCACTATGTTAATGGGTTGATGGACGAACAGCTCTGGCGCGGCTGGCAGGAACTACTTCGGCACTATATCGTCGCGCCCGGGATTGCCCGGTATTGGGAGATCCGCGATCAGCTTTTTTCGGCGCGCTTTCGCGAATTCGTCAGCCAACTCGAACCTCTCCGCGATCGCCGAACTGTCGGCACTCTGCTGGAACAGGAGGACCTTCCGGAGTAAGGAGAGTCCTTCCCGCGCGCATCTCTCTTATCGCCACCGCCATCTGCTCGACGGTCTCGACCTCCTCTACCACAAACCGATGTGGTAACGCCCTCTGATCAATCAATTGCACAACCCGCCCAACACCCGGCTTCAACCAGAAAGAGATGGGATCGTCGCCTTTGGTCAGGATTTTCGAGAGGTGCTGGCGGCGCTTGCGGCGTGTTGCTCAAAGCTGATAGGCCGGCACGCTCGTTCCTCGAAGTGGTTTCAACGCTTCCTCAGCTTTGGTCAGGGCAGCGCCAGCATAAACATCCCCCGGCCGAAGGTCGCGGCGTAGAGCGCGTTGGAGGCGGCCCGGTATTCGAGATCGGTAACCGGGACGTTAGGCAGGCCGGTCGCGGCGGCGCGCCACTTTCGTCCGCCGTTGGCCGAACTGTACACGCCCACGTCGGAAGCCACGTAGAGCGTCGAACCGACGACCACGATGTCGTTCACCGGAGCCTGGGGAAGGTTGCCGACGATGCTCGACCATGTGGTCCCGCCATCGGCTGTCTTTAGGACGTAGGGTAACTCCACGCCGGACCGGAAACCCGAGAAGGTGGCGTAAGCGACCTGCGCGTTCACCGGGTCGACCATTACCCGGGTCACCCAGGTTCCAGGCACGTCGGAATCGGTTACCTGCGTCCAGTTCGTTCCCAGGTTGGTGGTAAACCAGAGCCGGCCGTCATCCGTCCCGGCCAACACGCGGTTCGAATCGGTCTTCGCTCCGGCCACTGTGGTCACGGTGCCGAACGGATAGTTGGGATCGCGCCCGGGTCCCCCGGTGAGGTCTGGGCTGATGACCGACCAGTGCACGGCATGGTCGGAGGATCGGTTGACCTGGTTACCCGCGTAATAAAGGACCGCCGGATTGGCCGGATCAAACTGGAGCGGGGTAAGCCAGTTCCGCCGGGAGGAGACCGTGGCGCTAGTAAAGTCGGTGCTGGAGTCGCCGCCGTTGGTCGAGCGTAGACAGTCGCCGTACTGGCTGCATCCGTAGACCATGTTCTGGTCGGAGGGATCGATCAGCGCTTCCTCTCCGTCGCCGCCGATGTAGGTGTTCCATGGCGTCCCGTCGTAGGAGCGGTTGACGCCATTATCCTGCGCTCCGCCGACCAGCCGGGTGCTGTCCTGCTCGCTCACGTCCACGCTGTAGAACTGCGTGAACGGCTGGCTGACCGCGAAGGTCCATTGGTCGTTCGAGCCGTTAACGTCCGAGCGGTAGGTGCCGCCGTCATTCCCGAGATAGACGCGGCCGGGCACCTTGAGGTCCCAGACCATGGCGTGATCGTCGGCGTGCGGACTGAACTCTCCCGTGAATGTCGAGCCGCTGTTCTTCGACTCACAGAGGTAGACTCCGGCCCCGAAGACGTGCGTCTGGTCGAGAGGATCGACCCACACCCGGCCGAACCACCAACCATAGGTCGATTGCGCCCCCGAGAGCGTTGAGCTGGTGGGGAGTTTGGTCCAGGTGTTTCCGCCGTCGGCGGATGTATAGAAGCCTTGGAAGAGTCCGTTCGTCTGATTGACAATCGCGTAGAGCCGCTGCGGGTTCGACACGGCCAGAGCCACTCCGATCCGGCCGATCGTAGTGCCGGCGGCCGGAAGCCCATTCGTTAGGCGCTGCCATGTCGTCCCACCGTCAATCGATCGGTAAACACCCGACCCGACGCCGCCATAAGTCCGGAGGTCGGGTTCGCGGAAGTGATCCCACATCGCCGCGAAGACGCGGTTCGGGTTGGTGGGATCGATCGCGAGGTCAACGGCTCCCGTGGTGTCGTTGTCGCCGGCCAGCACCTGTGTCCAGGTGGAGCCGCCATCCGTCGATTTGTAGACGCCGCGCTCGCCGCCGTGGTTGTAGAGTTGCCCGGCGACGGCGGCAAAGATGTTCTGCGAGTTAGTCGGATCCACCGCCAGCCGACCGATGGCGCCAGAGCTCGTTAGTCCAACGAGCAGCCAGGTTGCGCCGCCGTCGACCGATCGATAGATGCCCGATCCACCGTAGGTGATGCTTCCACCGCCCGGGTTAGCTTCACCAGTGCCCGCAAACAGGGTCCCGTTCGAAGTGATGAGCAGCGCACCCATCGACTGCGGGTTCGTCGCCGGCCAGATCGCGGTGAAATTGGCGCCCCGGTCGGTGCTTTTCCACACGCCTCCAGTGGCTGCGGCCACGTAAATTGTATCAGCGGCTACTGGATCCACGGCGATGTCCACCACCCGGCCCCCGATGTTGGTCGGTCCGACGAACCGCCAGCGCGACCGGGTCTGCGGGCCTGACTGCTCGCTGGCCACGGCAAGAGCGGCTGCTTGCGCGCCAGCCTTTTCCAGCGCGCCGGCAGGGATTCCGCCATGAGTCACTCGCTGCGTAACGAACCAGTCTTCCGGCGGGCTCTCTTTGCTCGCGCGCGTCTCCCCGTTAATCTCGCTCCGTCGCCGCTCCGCGCCGGCGGACCCGGGGAGCGAGGTCACCTGGAACGCCGCCGTCGCCAGCAGCAGGACCGCCAGAAGCGCCAGGATTCGCGCAAGTGCACCCCTCATCGCTCCTCCCTCTCGGACGAATGATTATTCATGAGGCGCATTGTGGGCAGAACAGGGCGACAGCGTCAAGCTCGTCGATCGCTCACCAAGGCTGACAACGGAACTCCGAACGCTAAAAGCGGAGCGACCGGCCGTTTTTCATTACTGCGCCATGTCGAGCACGACCCGGAACCGCGCCTTGCCGCTCATCATTCGGTCGTAGGCTTCGCCCACTTGCGACAAAGAATAAATCTCGTTCCTCGATTTCACCCCGGCGAGCGCACTAAACCGGAGCGTGTCCTGGGAATCGATCGACGTGCCCGAATACCAGCCTTTGACCGAGCGCGCGCCGCTGATCAGCAGGAGCGGATCGACTTGAATCGGACCTGCCGCGCCGATCACCATGAAGACGCCGTTAGGCGCGAGACCGCCGATCGTTGCCGCCATCGCGTCGGCATTGGTGACGGTGGCGATCACGACTTTCGCGCCGCCGAGTTTCTGAAGTTCCGCCGCCGGATTTTGCGTCTGGCTGTCGATGTATTGCGCCGCGCCCAGCTCTCGGGCGAGCGGTTCCTTGTCTTTCCCGCGCGCGATCGCCACCGTCCGGAAGCCCATCTTCGCGGCGTATTGCACGCCGAGGTGACCGAGCCCGCCGATCCCGAGCACCGCGACCAGGTCGCCCGCACGCGCGGCGCTGTTGCGCAGCGCATTGAAGGTCGTGACCCCGGCGCACATCAGCGGCGCGCTCTCCACCCCCGACAACTCGTTCGGCATCGAGGCCAGCGCTTTGGCCGGAGCAATGAGGTATTCCGCGTAACCGCCGTCGAAGGAAATCCCGGTCGTCAGAAGAGCGATCTGACAGGCAAAGAAATCACCGCGCCGGCAGGAATCGCAATAGCCGCAATGCCCGCCGTGCCAGCCAACCCCGATCCGCTGCCCGCTTTTCCATCCCTCCACGCCCGAGCCGACGGCGTCGACCGTCCCGATCACTTCGTGCCCGGGCACGCGTGGATATTGGATTCCCGGCCACAGCCCATCCTTAACTAACGTGTCGCTGTGACAAATCCCGCAAGCCTGGACCTTCACCCGCACCCACCCCGCCGGCGGCTCCGGGATTTCCATTTCCACGATTTCAAACGGCCCCTTCGCCTCCGGGACCTGCACTGCCCGCATTTTTTTTGCCATGCTTTTTTATCGGCCTCTTCTTTCGAAAAACAAGACTTCGATTAGAAGGTGATCCGGCCGCAACGGATCGCGCCTAACGAGCGGGACCGTGCCCGTCTTTAGGAAGGATTTTCGACTCCGTCCTTCGGTAAGCGTCCTCGGCTCGCGCCCATCGGGTCCTTCTCCGGTCGCAAATCGCGGAGTTTGGATCGGGACCCTTCCGGCGTCGTCTCCGGCGCTCCCTCGTCCCGGCTTTCGCCCGTCTCTTCGTCAGGCTGTATTTCCATTCTCCCGATTTTCGTGCGCGCGAGTTTTACCGTCAAGATTGCGCTCTAATCTGGCGACGGAATCATGGGGGGCCTGGTCCGCATCATGATCACCCCTCGACCGAGGACCGCGACGAGCACGAGCAGCCCGCCGACGATCGCCCACGGGCCGGGTTTTTCGCCGAGCGCGAGCATCACCCAGAGAGGATTCAACACCGGCTCGAGGAGCGGAATGAGCGTTGCCTCGAGTGCGGTGACCTGCTTGATCGCCGCGGCGTAAAAGACATAGGGCAAACCGAGCTGCACGGTGCCGAGCAGCGCCAGCCGCCAGAGGCTGCCTTCGCCTAACGACGGTGCCTGGAACATGAAAGGCGCGCCGGCCAGTGCGACAATCACGTTGCCGAGTACGATGCTCGCGATTGGCGACCCGGCTTTTTCCTTGCGCAAAAAGAGCGCGACCGACGCAAACGCAAGTCCGCTCGCCAGCGCGATGATGTTGCCCCACATCCCGGCGGTCGTCAGGCGGTCGAAGAAGAAAAGGGCGATCCCGAGCAGGGCGACCGCGATGACCAGCCAATCCACCCGCGAGGCGCGCTCATCCAGATACCACCGCCCGATGAGCGCGACGTAAATCGGCGCGGTGTATTGCAGGAAGATCGCGTTCGCCGCCGTCGTCATCCGGGTCGCGAAGACAAAGAGGATGACCGTCCCGGCGTAGCCGAGCGCGCCCCCGATCTGCGCCCGGGAACAGGTGAAGCGGGGTCGCCCGATGCAGAGCAGGATCACCGGAATGGCGATCGCGCTCCGGCCGCCGGCGATCGCCATTGGCGGCCAATCGATCGACTTGATGAGCACGCCGCCGAGGCTCCAGCAGAGTGCCGCGAGCAGGAGCAGAACAGGCGGCAGAAAACGGCGCGGCATCGGAATGCCAGCCCTTTACAACCGCAACGTCGCCGCGCAAGCGGCCTTCTCTTGAAACGCGCCGATTTACGTGAGCTGGGCGGCCAGGATGGCGCGCCCTACACCGCGCGTGTAACCTGCGCTCCGATGAAATTTCTCGTGACCAACGACGACGGGATCGATGCCGCGGGCCTCACGGCCCTGGTCGGCGCCGCCGAAACTTTGGGCGAGCCGGTCGTGGTCGCACCGGCCGGACCGCAATCCGGAGTGAGCCATGCCGTGACGTGGCGCGAAGGCGTCCGGATCGAACCCCGGGGCGAGAATCGTTTCGCCATCCACGGCACGCCGGCCGACTGCACCCGGCTCGGACTGTTGCACATCGTGCCGGACGCGAAATGGATCCTGAGCGGGATCAATCACGGCGCGAACCTGGGTGCCGATGTCTATTACTCGGGCACGGTTGCGGCAGTGCGCGAAGCGTTGCTGCACGGTTGGCCGGGCATCGCCTTCTCGCAATACCGCAAGAGCGGCGTCGATTGTGACTGGGAACGCGCCACGCGCTGGATCACGCCCGTCCTTGCCGACCTGCTGGCCAAGCCGATCGAGCCGGGTGTTTTCTACAACGTCAATCTGCCGCTGCTTGCGCCGGACGCGCCCGATCCGGAAGTCGTCTGGTGTCCGCTCGATCCGAAACCCTTGCCGCTCAATTACCGGCACGAAGCCGAGAGCGGTCTCTACTACGCGGGCGACTACAATCTGCGGGACCGCACCCTGGGAGCCGACGTCGACGTCTGCTTCGGCGGCAACATCGCCGTGACGGCGGTCAGGTTGCTGTGACCGCGGTATGCACCGTTCCCTAACGAATCAGCGCTCGCGCTTCTCTCGTTAGGGCCGCTTCGCGCCGGCGTTGGGAAAACGTCTGCGGCCGGCGCCAATTGGATCTTTCTCGGGACGCAAATCGCGCAGCTTGAGAAGAGGCGGTTCTTTAATCGGCTCCGTTACCTGCTGGCTCGCGTGGTTGCTGATTTCTTCGTTTGGTTCGTTGTCCATTTTTTGGATTTTTGTGCGCTTGAATTTGCCTACATCCCCGCGGGATGTCGTGCGACGTAGCCACGGGTATCGCGCAGGTCCGCGTGCCAGCGCGGACCGGTTGTGCCGCCGTCCTGGAAGTCGGTGGTGTCGAGCCGCAACCCAGCGATGACCGCGAAGGTGTGACCGGGGCGCGCGTAGATGGTGAACCAGCGGCCGCGGCCGCGTTCGCCGTAGCGCATGAAGTCGTTCGAGGGAAGCGGCACGGCGATCGCACCGGCGCCGTGCAGAGCAAAAGAAACCGTGCCCGAACAATCGTAACCACGATCATAAAACGAGCCATGACCGCCGCCCCAGATGTAAGGTTTGCGATGCAGGGCGTTCGCGGCCCAGATCGCGTTCTTTACGCTTTGTGGCGCACGAGACGGGGCAGAGGCGATCCCGCCGCGGAGAATCGCGCGACTGCCTGCGACGGTCGGCCCATGGACGGATTTTGCCGGAGCGGGTTTAGCCCCCTGCTCTTGATCGAGATCCTGGTCGTCTTGCGGTGGTTCAGGGTTCCCGGGATTCTGCGAACGCGGAACCATGTAGGCAACGCGCAACGGCTGGTCGTAGCCGGCCGATTGCGCCAGCGGAACGGCGGGGCGCGCAATCGCCTCGTCTTCCTCCACCATTTCACCACGGTAAACTTCGCGGTTGCGCTCGCTGCGATACGCGACCCGGATCGGCGCAGTGGCCACAACGGCAATTGCCCGCGGCGCGTTGCGCACGAGCGGGTCGGCGACGGTGTGAACGACGGATCGCGCGACCAGGAAAGGTTGCAGTGCGACCGTGACCGCGACCGGTCTGGGTTTTCGATGACGTTGCGTGCGCGCATCGGCCGGCGCGAGGAGGGAAAGAAACAAGAGCACGACCACGCACGAGACCGCGCCTCGTCGCGCAGCGGGTATACCACAGCCCGGCGTCTGCACGCCTTAAGAAAGAAGCTGTTCTCGGGCCAGCTCCGCAGGTTTTCCTGGCAGTTTAGCCCCTAAAGAAAGAAAGCGACGGCAGCCCAGCAACGGGTCGCCCGCTCGGACTGTGACGCAGAACGAGTCGTCGGCGAATCCAGACGCAAGGCGGCCAGAGAATAATCTCTGGCCGCCAATCGCGCTTCTGATTTGAAGATCTGAGCCGCCTACCTTTTGCCCTGGGTGATTACGCCGACGAGGCCATTGCCGGCGAAGTTCGCAAGATCCGGGCCGGCGTCAAAGTAAAGCTCCACGCTCCCCCCACCGCCATCCGATTGCGTAAAGATGAGGTCCCATAGCCCAGGTATCACAATGTCGTTCCCGTCACGATCCTGCATCGCGCCGAGAAAATGGCCTGAGCTATCGAACGCATTAATCTTACCATCGTCGATGTTTCCGATCAGAATGGCGTGACTGAACTGCCCGAAGTGAGCCGGGGCTTTGGCCACGCCCCATGGGTTCACCAAAGGACCGGCTCCGCCGGCGTTCGCGGCAAAGTGATTTGGCGTAAGCAAATTGCCGTCCGTGTCGAATATGTCCACCACACCCCCAATAGGCGCGCCCGTGGTCACGTTAAAGGTGACGAAGAGCTGCCCATCGACGTTCTCGACTTGAGAAGCGGTGTAGTCCGGATACTGGCCGGCGACATTCGGATCGGTGAAGGAGGCGAGGTAATTGAACTGCTCGTCGTACATGTCCACCCGATTGTTCGGGCCGGCGTCGCAGGCGTAGAGGATGGTCTGCCCCTGACTGTTTGTGCCCATGACGAGCCCGGTGTAGTTGGACATGAAGGGCAGCTGGGTGGAGTTGTCCACGGCAATGATGGCGTTGTCCGGGTCCACGT
>DATMNS010000207.1:0-2294 GCA_035568735.1 Chthoniobacterales bacterium
GCCGCTTCGTCAGATCGAGCGAATTTTTCTCGCGACCGAGCGCGATCGAGATGTCTTTCACAAATTTATGGAACTTCTCCTTCGGCGATTTCCGTTCCTCTTCTTTGATCTCGTTGAGGTTCACCTTGTGCATGGGAGAAAATTTGGCGAGGAGCGGCCAAAGGCGAGCAAAATGTAGCCGCCCCCCCTCTGGGAGGCTTGGGGGTAGGGATGAAAAATTTGAAGAAGCCTCAGAACGGGCCGCGCCTGCACCCGCGCTTCGCAGAGCGAAGCGTCTACCGGGCCGGCCCTACTTCTTCCGCCCCTTCGCTTCGACTTTCTGGAATTTCCCGCCGTTCCGACTCGCCAGCCCGCGCAACATCGCAACCTCATCCGGTTTTTCCTTGCCGCTCAAATAGTAGATGACATGGAGGTGCGCCCTTTTCGATAGTTCCTTCTGGCCCTCCTCCGCCACTTTGTAAATCTCCTGCGGCGGGATCGGCTTGAGCCCGCCGCCGGGTTGCGAAACCGTCGCGTTGCCGTCGGTCAGCATGTAGATCGTTTCCGGCTTGAGGGAAAACGCTTCCTCGAGCGCCAAATCGTGCCGTGTCCCGCCCGGCTTGCCCCGCGGCGGCCTGGCCGTCTTGTAATCGACTTCGTTCTGAATGTGCGCGATCGCGGCCTGCTTGTTTTCCTCGGTCGCCGGAACCAGTTCCGTCTTCCACGGATGGGCGCCGCCAGACCAGCGCACGATTCCAAAGCGCGTTTGCGGGGTGAGGCTTTGCATCAGCTTGATCGCTTCGTCCCGGACGACTTGGAAATTCTGCTCCTTTCCGTGCCGGACGAGCTTGCTCGGATACTGCGCGTCGCCGGTGCGGGTGAACATCGAATCAGAGACATCGATCATGATCACGACGCTCGTGCTGACATCGCGGATGCCGAAGAAGTTGATCTGGGAGCCGTTGCCCCCGCCCCCACCGCCTAACGAATTACCGCCCGTCGTCCCGAAGGCGGTGCCCGTGCCGCTCGCGCTCATCATGCTGCGCGGCGGGTTTTCCGCCGCCTTGATTTCCGGCATCGGTGGCAAAACAATTTTGGCTGCGCCAGTGGTGAGGACGCGTTTCGGCACCGCGGGCGGGGCGCTGACCGACTGCATTTTCTTCTGCAACTGGACGCGGTGCTCGAGCGCTCGCTCGCTCGGGTTGGGCGACTTCGGGCCGGCGTTAAAGGTGAGCTTGCGCGCGGCGGAATATCTCGAGACGACCCAAATTGCGGCGACGCTGCCAAAGACGAGATGCAGTGCGATGACGGTGATGAGGACCGACGCGGAATAACGACGCGGGACGCGGCTGGCTTTAGCGGGCGGTTCTTCGATCAGTGTTTCCATACCGAGTCGGTCATCCTAAGCCGCCGCGCGGAGCGAGCAACGTTGTCGCCGCTTCGCTCTGCGAAGCGCGGGATGTGAAAATTGCAATCCGCGCAACCCTCGCGTCGCCCACAGGGCGACGGCTACACGGGTCACGCCTCAGATCTTGCGCTTTTTCGGCGCGAGCAGCACATCGCGCCCGACGAGGTAGAGCAAGACGCACAGCACTGCGAACGGGAGCAGCGCAAGCAGGTCGGCATGGGGTCCGTTGAAGAACGGATTGTGCGCTGTGGCCCATTTTTCGATCACGTCGAGCTTATCTTTCAACGGAATGTTCATGAAGGCGAAGATGACTCCGGCCAGGGTCCCGCCCGCGATGTAGCCGGACGACAAGAGGACTCCATTGCTCTTGTCGCCTTCCGCGATGAGCTGATCTTCGGTGAAGTTCGCGCCGGCATGTTTGCGACGGGTGTAGTTGTCGACCAGCCCGCGAATGAAGCCACCCACCCAAACTGGCGCCGAGGTGGAGATCGGAAGATAAACGCCAACGGCAAAGGCGAGCGAAGGGATTCCGGCAAGCTCAAGCACGATCGAGATGAAAACGCCGAGCAGCACAAGTCCCCAGGGCAATTGACCACTCAGAATTCCTTTGATGATATAGGACATCAAGGTGGCTTTCGGCGCGGAGAACTTCTGCACGCTCGAGCCATCGGGGCGCTTCTCGTAAATGCCGTTGATGCCCGGATCGACGAGATAGACCGGCGTCCCCTGGTCATTGACGAGGTAACGTCCGGCCGGCCCGCTTTCGGGTGAGGTCTTGTGATAAACCAAGTACTCTTTCGTGTCGCTGCCCGCTTGCGCGCCGGCTAGTCGCTCTCGTTTCAGCCGGCCGCTCGCATCCTTTTCGAAGTCGTTTGGGCTGACGTGAAAGGTGGAGGCGAAAGTGAAA
>DATMNS010000208.1:0-40662 GCA_035568735.1 Chthoniobacterales bacterium
AGCCCAGTCGGCACGGACCGAATCCTGGTGCAAATCCCCGGGCTGGATCCGGCCAAGATCATCGAAGCGCGCCAGCAACTCTCCCGGGTCGCGAAGCTCGAGTTCCGGCTGGTTTATCCGGATAATGGCGAACGCCTGCGCGCGATCGACGCCGGAACGGAAGTTATCCCGCCGGAATACCGGATTGAGACTTACAAGATGCAACAGGCCGAAGGCCAGAAGCCGGTCGAAGAGCGCCTTCTGGTGAAGAAAAAGGCCGACCTCGGCGGCGACCGCGTGACCGAATCCAACGCCTACTACGGGAACGAAGGGTGGACCGTGCAGTTGAAGTTTGACAGCGAAGGCGCGAAGAAATTCGGCCAGATCACGGAGGCGAATGTCGGGCACCGCTTCGCCATTGTGCTCGATGGCGTGATCCAATCGGCGCCGAGTATTCGGACCGCCATCTATGGTGGTGACGCCATCATCACCGGCCATTTCGGCGAGCAGGAAGCGCGCGGTCTTGCCAGCGTGCTCGAGAATCCACTCCAGACGCCGGTCAGCGTGGAGGAAGAGCGCAGCGTCTCGCCGACGCTCGGGCTCGATTCGATTCGGGCTAGTATTTTTGCCGGTCTCGTCGGCCTCGCGATCACGCTCGTGCTCGTGATGGCTTACTACAAATTCGCCGGCCTGATCGCGAACCTCGTTTTGATCGTGAACATCATCCTCCTGATGGGCGCGCTGACGATGTTCAACTTCGTCCTCACTCTTCCCGGCATCGCCGGCATCATCCTGACGATCGGCCTCGCGGTCGACGCGAGCGTGCTGATTTATGAGCGATTGCGGGAAGAACTGGCCCTCGGCAAGTCGCTCAAGATCGCGGTCCAGACGGCTTACGAGAAGGCATTCTCGTCCATTCTCGACGCCAACGTCACGACCCTAATCACGGCCGCGATTCTCTTCTGGAAAGCGAGCGGCCCGGTCAAGGGTTTCGCGATCTCGCTGACGCTCGGCATTCTCGCCTCGCTCTTCACGGCGCTGATCGTCGGCCGGAATCTTTTCAGCTGGTTTGTCGACACCGGAAAAGTGAAGCGCGTTTCGATGCTTCACCTCATCTCGTCGAAGAATATCAACTTTCTCGGCAAAGGTTTCATTGCCACGATGTGCTCGCTCGCCATGCTGATCGCGGGCGGGACCGCTTTCGTCATACGCGGCGATCGCAACTTCGGGGTCGACTTCAGGGGCGGCGACCTGCTCTCGCTGAGCGCGGCCAAGACGGTGCAGGTCGCCCAGATTCGCGAGGCACTGAAACCGATCCACCTCGACAACGAACCGATTCAGCAATCGCTCGAGGGCAACCGCAACTTCATCACGATTCGGAGCCCGATTAATACCAGCGACCAGGTTGCCAAAGCGATTAAGGAATACATCCCGAACGGGGAATTCAAGGTGGAGCGCGAGGAACGCGTCGGCGCCCTGGTCGGTGGCGAGCTGGCGAGAAATTCGCTTTGGGCGCTGGGCCTCGGCATTTTTGGGATCCTCATTTACGTCACTTTCCGGTTCGAGCTTTCCTTCGCTGTGGGTGCCATCGTCGCGCTGCTCCACGACGTCCTGATGACGGTGGGAGTCTTTTCGCTGATGGGCCGGGAGTTGACTTTGACGATGGTCGGCGCCGTCCTCACGATCGCCGGTTATTCGATTAACGATACGATCGTCGTTTACGATCGAATTCGCGAAGGCTTGGCCAGTGGGCGACGCGGCTCGATCGAGCAAATCATGAACGAGAGCATCAACCAGACGCTCAGTCGCACCATCCTTACAAGCACCGTGACGCTAATCCCGATCCTGTGTCTCTTCTTATTTGGCGGCGCGGTGCTACGCGACTTTTCGCTCGCGATCATCATCGGCGTGGCGGTCGGAACCTACTCGTCGGTTTTCATCGCTTCGCCGATCGTCCTTTGGTGGACGCGCGCCCGCGGCGGCAGTGCGAGCAGTTTGCGCCGCGAAGTGACTCAAAAAAGCGCGGTCACCAGTCCCTCGTCGGCCTCCTAAACCCGGAGTTGACGCTGCGGGAACCGAGCCTTAGGATCGCACGCCAATCAGCGGGGAAGCTTTGGATTTAACAGGATTAGGAGAAATAATCGCATGCCAGAAGTGATCGTTCGTAAGGGTGAGCCGGTGGACCGAGCCTTGAAGCGGCTTAAGAACAAGCTGGACGCGGAAGGCATTTTGGAAGAAGTGCGCCGGCTGCGCGCCTTCGAAACGCCCTCACAAAAGACCCGTCGCAAGGCGAAAGCCAATGCCAAGCGCGGGCGCGCCAAGTTCCGTTTCAATCCATCGTAAACAGCTCGCCGATAGACTTCTAGACGCTTCGATCTGCGAAGCGCAAGGGTGGCCGTCGCTGCTCTTGTTGGCCCCGTCCATTCGACGCTTACTCGCGGCAGTCCTCGAGCGATTGGGGTCGGGTCGGCAATCGAACGTTTTCCCCCTAGTTTCGCAGCGCGAAACGTCTACATATCGCACTCGCAGACAATCCGAAAGCCCAGGTCGTTGCACGAGTAATTGGGGGCGTTGGCACCCCGCGTGGTCGCGCGCAGGCTGTGGAAGCGTGATTTCCAGCTTCCGCCCCGGTAAATCCGCTTTGAACCTGAGACCGCTCCCCGGGGATTGATTTTTGGAGTTCCGCGATAGCCTTCCATGAAATCGAGGCACCATTCCCAGACGTTCCCAGCCATGTCCTCTATCCCGAAAGGACTCGAACCCAAGGGATAGGCCCCGACTGGCGAGGTCTCGGCGTGGCCGTCGTCGATCTCGCGGTCGCTCCAGGCGAAAGTGGTGTTGCGATCGGCGAAATTCGCCAAGTTGCCCCTCCCTTCGTGGTTGCCCCATGGATATTTGCGACCGTCGCTGCCGCGAGCAGCGTATTCCCATTCAGCTTCCGTCGGCAGCCGGTAGCGGCGACGTTCCCGCACGCTAAGCCATTGGCAAAATTTCATCGCGTCGCCGCTGCTCACATAAACCACCGGATGCCGGTCACCTGTGCGGGCCATACGTTTGCGCGCGTGACTCGGATCAAACATCTCGTATTGCGCGTTGGTGATGAGATGCCGGGAGAGATAATAGCGGGTCAGCGTCACCTGCGTTATCGGGCGCTCGTTAGGCGCAGCATCGGCGGCTTCGCTGCCCATTTTGAAGACACCCGACGGCACAAGGAATATTTCAGCGCCGATCGTGTTAACGAAATTGGAATATTTGGCCCGCTCCGCGTTCGGATCGATGACGGCTGGCGCGGACAGAGTCGGCGCCGTTGAGGCCGGGACTGGCTCCGGTTTCGGAGCGACGACTCCCGGGACCGCCTTGGTCGCTGGCAAAGCGGCCTGCCCTTCGATTTCCTCGAGGTAACGATCGACCATGTCCTCGGCGTCGCCTGGTTCGATGCCGAGATTTTCCGCCATGTTCACGAAGGCGTCGCGTTGATCGTCCGTCATCTCATCGGAGCCCAGACCACTGAGCCGGAGCATCCGCATAAAATCGTCTTCCGGATTGAGCGCCGGTCGATTGTTCCCTGCGGCCGCTGTTTCCTCCACCGAGGGCCGGCTGAGGCGCGCCCCACCGCAGGCGAGCAGCTCAGCCTCGATCAACTCCATCATGCGCTCGTCCGCCAGGTCCTGCTCCCGACCAAACTCCAACAAGGTTTGCTCTTCCTGCGGAGTGAGGGTCTTGTCATTCAGGGCAAAAGCCAAGTACTTGTTGAATTCGGTGATCGCCTGCTCTTGCGCCTGGGCAGCCAGTTCGTCATCCACCTTTTGCCGGCGCTCGGGGTTGAGCAACTCGACGCGGGCTTCCGTGAGGAAGCGCGATGAGTCTTCGAGCCCGGAGCGCAATAACTGCGCGAGCGGGTTGCTCGGTTGATTCTTAAGCGGCAGCTTCTTTTGCCACCACAGAACCAGATGGCGAAAGCGCTCTTCGATCAGCTCGTTGCTCGGATTGGTGCTCGGATCGAGGCAGAGCCGCTCGTACAAATCTGGCGAATCGTAACGGCTCCAGCCGTCCCACTTCCTCGGGTCATCCGGTAAAGGAATCGGGAAGCTGACCATCCGCGTGATCGCTTAAGCGACGATTAATTGGCCGAGCGCGACCGTCGCACGATCCAATTCTTCCGCGGTCAGACCGGTCTTCCGTTCGATCGAGACCGAGGCACAGTTGCCGGCCGCCTCGACTTCGACCTCGAGCACCTGATTGGCGTTGTATTCGTAGGTCAACTCTACCGGCGAGCCCTTGGGCAGGAAGGGCGGGAGCGCGACGTCACAAATCCCGAGCGGCGTGCATTCCGCCGGCAATGTGCTTTCGCCTTCCACAATCCGAACGATCGCCCGCTGCATGTTGGCCGTGGCGGTACCGAACGAATTCTTCGCCTCGGCCGGCATCGGAGTCATCTTCTTGATCATCGGGAAAACGTATTCCTCCAGTTGGGTCTCATCCCAAAGAACGACCCCGAGGGTGTGCGAAGTAATGTTGCGCACTTGGATAAGCCCGCCGTCACGCGAAGAGAATTGCTGGCGGGTTTCCGCCGGCAGCATTTTTTCGCCGGTCGCATCTTCTTCGTTCAGGAGTGACAGGACCGCTTGGATGGCCGCGCCGACCGCGACGGCTTCGTCCGGATTCACATCCTCGGCCAGCGGAACGGAAGAGAGTCCGGCGATCATCGCCCGCACCATCGGCATGCGCGTCATGCCACCGACGAGCAGAATCTTGTTCATTTCAGTCCATTGCATCTCCGCCTCGGCCATCACGATTTCGCAGATCGCCTTGCACTTCTCGACGAGGTGTCGGGTGATCTCTTCGAATTTTTCCCGGGTCAATTCCAGCCGGATGCTCTTGCCATTATGGGTGTGCACGATCGTTGTTCGTTCGCGGCTGGAGAGCTGAATTTTCGCGGATAAGGCCCGGCTTTGAAGGTCCTGATAGCTTTGCAGGTCGAGCAACGGGTTCTCACCATGTGCGCGATCGAATTCTTCCGCGACGTAGTTGACGATGACATCGTCCCAATCCTTGCCACCGAGCCGATGGTCGCCATTGGTGGCCACCATCTCGAGGCGATGTCCCTCGATCCGCATGACCGTGACGTCGAAGGTGCCGCCGCCAAGATCGAAGACGAAAACGGTTTGGTCCTCGTCCAGTTTGTCGAGACCGTAAGCGAGCGCCGCGGCGGTTGGCTCGTTGATGATTTGCAAGACGTTGAGGCCGGCCAGTCGACCGGCCGTGATTGTCGCGGTGCGCTCGGCATCGTTGAAATAGGCCGGCACGGTGATGACCGCATCGGTCACCGGAGTCTTGAGGTATTTCTCGGCATCCGATTTGAGCTTTTTCAGGATGAGCGCCGAGAGTTCTTCGGCCGAATAAGCAACCCCGCTGAACTCGCGACGAAATTGTTCCTTCGCTTTGCCGATCTCGCGCTTCACGAAATCGACTATTTTCTCCGGCTCCGCGACGGTGTTATTTTTCGCAATCGTCCCCACAATCGCATTGCTCCCGTCGAACAGGACGACGGAAGGAGTGATTCGTTCGCTTTCGGAGTTGGGAATGATCTGCGGTTTTCCGTAGGCGTCGATGTGCGCCACGGCCGAGAAGGTGGTGCCGAGATCGATGCCAACTGCTTTGCGATTACTCATATTTTGAAAGCCTCTTTTGCGCTCTTTTGACTGGAATAGCCACTCCCCCAAATGCAGTTTTCATGCCTCAGCCGCTGGTTATCGCAGAGGGTTTCGCTCCGCGGGCGCCCATCGCGCCCGCTGCTACTGGAATCGCTTGGCGATCACTTCCTCCGGACGAAGGATCCGATCGTGCCAGGTGAAGCCGGTCCTCACCCGCCTAACGATACGCCCATCTTCCTCAGGGCTTTCCGCCGCCTCATAACTGGTGACCCGATGGAGGGTCCGATCGACCGTCTCTTTTTGCTCGATTTCATTCACCTCGAGGCGATGCAGGATTTCGAGCAGAAAATGAAGGGTGTTTTTCAGGTTGTCATGTGACTGCCCGCTCCCGCCGCGCGCGTCGGTGCCCGGAGGACAGTCCCCGAACTGCCCGACGATCGCGCTGAGGTCATCGAACAAAATAAGGAGATCGCGAATGAACGGCTTCTGGAGGGATTCGCGGACGAAATTATCGCGGTAGCTGATAAGCTCTTTGTGCAGCGAATCGAACAACTTTTGATTAACCGTCTCGGTGTCCCGAATCGCGGCGAGCTGTTCCTCGAGTTTCTGGAATTGTAGCGCCTCCAATTTCCGCGAAAACGAGCCTTCCAGCACTTCGATCCGCCGACTCAGGAATTGCACCGCGCGGGTCAGCTCCGAAATCTCGCCACCGGATGCGCTGGGGACCCGCGCGTCCTCCTGGGCCGACGGGGAGGTCGCGGCCTGCGCGCTCAACTGCTGCATCACGACCGCGAAGTCAGCCTCGATCTCAAATGCCTGGCTCATTCCCGGGTCAGTGCTTTTTGAAATAGCGGCAGATCGCCTCGGTCAGCCCGGGAATATCGTGGCGAGCGGCCTCCACCTCGACGGTCAGTCCGTGGTCGCTGGCGGTTTGCGATGTGATTGGACCGATGCTCGCAACCTGCATCCCCTGTGGCCAGGGCAAACCAAGGGCGAGAAAGTTTTCGACCGTCGATGAGCTTGTAAAGGTGATCATATCCGCGCCTTCCGCCGCCAACCGCGATCGCGCTGCCGTCCGATCGCTCGTCTCCGGCACCGTTTTGTAGGTAAATGCAACATCGACGATGGCCCCCAGGGCGACGAGCTTCTTTGGTAGCAGGTCCCGCGCCTCTTCCGCCCGCGCGATCAGAATCCGAAAGTTTTCCATGTCGCCCTCCTTCTTGAATGCGGCCACCACCGCCTCGGCCACAAACTCCTCCGGTTGCAAATCCACTTTCAAGTGAAACTCGCGCACCCGCTGTGCCGTTGCCGGCCCGATGGCCGCGATCCGCGCACCTCCGATTTCGCGCGCGTCGTCGTAGAGCTTGTAAAACATCTCGAAAAATGCGCTCACCCCATTCGCGCTCGTAAAGACGATCCAATCGTAGGAATGCGCATCCTGCACCAGTTCGGCGAAGCCGCGGAGGTCGCTCGGCGGATCGATGCGGATGGTCGGCAATTCGATCACCTCGGCCCCAAGATTGCGCAGACCCTTGCTCAACGCGCCGGCCTGTTTCCGGGTGCGCGTCACCACGATACGCTTCCCGGAAAGCGGCCGCTCCTCCTGCCACCGCAACTCTTTGCCCAACGAGACGACTTCGCCGAAAACGGCCACCCCTGGAGGCGCAAAGCCTTCCTCCGCCACCCGCTGGGCGATATTTTGCAGCGTACCGCGGACCACTTGCTGCCGGCCGGTTGTTCCCCAGCGCACGAGCGCGACCGGCATATCCGGGCGAACACCGTGACTCATCATTTGTTGCGCGATACCTTCGATCCTCTCCACCCCCATCAGCATCACCTGGGTACCGCCGAGTTGCGCCAGCGCCGCGAAATCGATCGAGCTCTCCGATTTCTCCGGGTCTTCGTGGCCGGTGAAAAACGTCACGTGCGAAGCGAGCCCGCGATGCGTTACCGGGATGCCCGCGTAGGCCGGCGCCGCGATGGCGGAGGTGACTCCCGGGACGACTTCGAAAGGAATCGAGGCCGCCGCGAGGGCCTGCGCCTCTTCGCCGCCGCGGCCGAACAAGAAAGGATCGCCGCCTTTCAGCCTAACGACCTGCTTCCCGGCCCGCGCTTTTTCGACCAGCAGTTGGTTGATTTCATCCTGCTCCAGGGTGTGCGCGCCGGCCTGTTTTCCGGCGTAAATTATTTCCACCGCTTCCGGCGCCCACTGCAGCATCTCCGGGTTGCAGAGGTAATCGTAAACCACCACTTCCGCCCGCTCGATCACTTCCCTGGCGCGCAAGGTGACCAGTCCCAGATCGCCCGGTCCCGCGCCGACCAGATAACACCGTCCCAGTTTTTTCTTATCCGCCATAAAGTTGCTTCATTAGTTGGGCCGCGATCGCTTCCGGATCTGCGGCCGAACCGGTTGTCGTGCCAACGCGCGGCGCGGCCGTTTGCCCCTCAAAAATCTGCGCCCGCAATACCAGTTCACCTTCGTTTAACAGCGCCTGAACACCCACCGGCGAATCGCAGTCGCCCCCGAGCAGGCGCAGGAATTCTCGCTCGGCCCGCAGGCAAGTGAGCGTCGCTCGATCGTTCACCGGGTCAATCCAACGCCGCGTCTTCGCATCGGCGCGCCGCACTTGCAGCGCGATCACGCCCTGACCGCCCGCCGGGACAAAATCGTCCGGTGACAGAATTTCGCCCTGCACCGCGAGCCCGAGCCGCTCCAGACCGACCCGCGCCAGAATAACTCCGCTCCAGCTCTCGTTCTCGCGCAACTTGCGCAACCGGGTCGGTACGTTGCCGCGTAAATCGGCGGTTTGCAGGTCGGGCCGTTTCCAGACCAGTTGATGCTGACGCCGGACGCTGCCCGTGGCAATCACGCTGCCCGCCGGAATGGTCGCCAGGCCATCTCCGGTTTTCGTGATCAGGACATCTTCCGCTGCGCCGCGGGGTGGCGTCGCCCCCAGTTCCAACTCCTCGCGCGGTTCGCTTGGCAAATCTTTCGCGCTATGCACCGCGACGTCGATTCGCCTAACGAGAAGGGCCTGCTCGATCTCACGCGTAAACATTCCTTTGCGCCCGGCTTTGCGGTCCGCCAACAATTCGGTTTTCGGCTCCTCGTCGCCTCTGGTCCGGATCACCTCGATCGCTACTTCCAGTTCGGGCCAGGCGGCCTGCAATGCCCGCTCCACCAGACGCGTTTGCGCCAGCGCGAGATCGCTGCCGCGCGACCCGAGGATTATCCTGCCCGGCGCGCCCACTCAGCTTTCGGAAGGGCGGAGCGAAGCTTCCGGCAACTCGGCCGCGCGCCTCATTCGCTCCCCCGCCGAAACGAACCAGCCGCTAAAATCGTCGACGTGCCCCGCAATGATCTCCTCCCCGGCAGCCACCTGCTCCCGTCGCAGCGCGAGTGACTGCTGTGCGATCGATTGCAGCGAATCAATGTCGTATAAAAACACGCCTTCCATCTCGTTCACGTCCGGCGCGACGTCGCGCGGGACCGCGATGTCGATGATGAACAACGGCCGGTCGAGGCGGTCGTGCAGGAGCGGCGCAAGATTTTCTCGGGTCACGATTGGCGTTCCCGCCGCCGTCGAGGAAATCAAAATATCCACCTCGCGGCAGTGCGTTTCCCACTCCTCCATCGCGACCGCCCGGCCGCAGATCAGCGCCGCGAGCGACTCGGCCCGGTCCAGCGAGCGATTCGTGACCCGGATGTCGCGCACGCCCCGCTTCAACAAAGCCCGCGCGGTTCGTTCGCTCGCTGCGCCAGCGCCCAGCAACAGCACCTTCCGGGTCTCGAAGTTGCCGAAGATCTGTTCCGCCAAATCGACCGCAACCGAGCCAACCGAAACCGCGCCGCGAGTGATATCCGTCCGAGTGCGCACTTGCTTCGCGACACGAAACGCGGACTGAAAAAGCCGGTGCAAGTAGGGACCTGCGGCACCGGATTCACGCGCGGCAGCGTAGGCTTTTTTTGCCTGGCCGAGGATTTCGGTCTCGCCGATAACCATCGAATCGAGCCCGGAAGCGACGCGAAACAGGTGCTGCACACATTGCTGCGCTTCGTGTCGGTAGAAAAACTCCGTTTCGTCCTGCGCCGGAGTCATGCCGGGGCCGAGCAGACAACGCACGATGCGCTCGGTCGCCACCGGTACCTCCGCCGCGGCATAAACTTCCACCCGATTGCAGGTCGTGAGCAAAAGCGCCTCGGTGCAGCCGGCTTCCTCGCGCAGCTTCCGATCGACCGCAGCGTGCCCGACGAAGCGCTCGCGCGTCTCGACGGTTGCCGTGTGATGACTGAGGCCGACGCAGAAAAGTTTTTTCACAGTGTATGGGTTGACGAAAGGAACGTAATACCCCAGAGCAACGTCAGCGCGGCGCTGAAGGCCACGACGCAGAGCGCCGCGATCCGGCGCGGGGCGGTCGTGCCCAAGTGGCGCGCGAGCAGGATGGCGGCGTAAAAAATCCACACGCCTAACGACCAGGCGATCTTGACGTAAGGCAATGGCTGACCGGTGAAGAATCCGGCCGCGATGCCCACCGTCAGCAAAATGAACCCGAGCCAGAGAAGCCGGGTGATCGCGGCGAAGAGATCAGTGAGCGGCGGGAAATGATAAAACATCGAATGGAGCTGACGCGTCTTGAGCTGACGCTCTTGCAGCAAATACATCAGCCCCGCAACGCAGGCGAGCGCGAACGCGCCGTAGGCGATGAGAGAAACCGAGGCATGCAATTCCAGGCACGGCGTGGGCGCGACCGGCATTGGATGCGGGCGGTCAATCGGCACGAGGAGAGCAAACGCTTGCAAGCCGAAGACCAGCGGCGCGGTGAAAGCGCCCATCAGCGAAAGCCGGTAAGCCGGCCCGATGAGCAGGTAAATGACTGAAACGGACCAGGCCAGAAAGACGAAAACCTCGAAGAGATTGGTCAATGGACAGCGCCCGAGAGCGTGTCCGCGCACCGAAAGAAAAGCCGTCTGAAAGACGAAGCCGAGCGCGATCGCGAAGAAGTTGAAACCGACCGCGTGATAGGTCCGCGCTTTGATCGCGACCGCGGTCCGCACCATTGCGAAAAAGAAACACAGGGTTGAGACGATGAGCAGAGTGCGATCCATCGCCCCGGAGTGTAAAAGGCCGGGCGACGCTTGGCAATCAGCCTTCCGTTTCCTGTCTCGGCGCGATTCCTGCTTTCCAATAGGCTGTCGATGAAAACGTTGGCGCGCAGATCCAGCGGGAACAAGAACACGGCAGACGAAGTCGAGGGCCTCCGCCGAGTGCTTGACCAAAGTTACGCGCAATTGCGCGAACGAGCGCGTGCGGAATGGCAACGCAAACACTCCGATCTCGACCCGAGCGATGCCTGTGTCCGCGTCTGTATCCGGGGCAACGGACAGTCGGTCCTGACGTAATCGACACGCCCGGGCTGGGTCTACTTGCCACCGGTGGGAATGTTCACCGCGACCGTTTCGAAATTCTCCGAAACAGCGACGCGACGCATGCCGTTGAGGAAACGGCTGATTTTCCACCCCCTGAAACTGAGCGGAGGCTATGCCCGGGAAGATCGGCCGAAAGACGCTGCGAGTGCCCGTTGACCTTTTAACTCGAACCGGTAGCCTGCCGAGATGGTTGCTGATTCGATCGCTCGTTTGCGTGCGGGCATTCGCGACGTGCCAAATTTTCCGAAGCATGGCATCGTCTTCAAGGACATCACGCCGATCTTGGTAAACGCCCGGCTTTTCCAGGAATCGATCGATGTTTTTCTCGAACGCTGCCGCACCCTGCCAATCGACAAAGTGGTCGGGATCGACGCGCGCGGTTTTCTCTTCGGCTCCGCCGTCGCCTATGCGCTCGGGGTCGGCTTCGTGCCGATCCGCAAAAAAGGCAAGCTCCCGTTCAAGACGGCGAGCGCGGCTTATTCGCTCGAATACGGCGACGCCGAGATGGAAATGCATGTGGATAGCATCGAGCCCGGCGAGAAGATCGTCCTCATCGATGACCTGCTTGCGACCGGGGGAACGTCGGCGGCAGCCGCGGCGCTGATCCAAAAAGCCGGCGGGGAGTTGCTCGAGGCGCAGTTCTTGATCGAGCTGGAATTTCTACATGGCCGCGTCAAGCTCGACCCGACACCGGTCGTGACGTTTCTCAAGTTTTGACCGTGGTTAAACCAAATCAGCCGCAGGCGCAGCCGGCGCCGCAGCGGCCGCTGCGATCTTCCACGATCACTTCCACCTGGATCTCCTGCAGCGCGAGCTGATCGTGGATCGCGTTGAGCAGGTCGAGCGCGCGGCCTAACGGCATCTCCGCGCAGCGCAGCTCGATCCGCGCATTCTTGTCCGACAGCTCGGGGTGCGCTTCGGCCAGTTCGCCGTCGAGCAAGAACGAAACGTAGGCGTTGAACTTTTCCTGGAGCTGAAAAAGCTGCTCATCGGAGCCATCCCACGGGCGCGGCTCGAACATCACGAGGAGCACTTCGTCGGTCTTCGCCTCGTGCGCGAAGAAATCGATGACCCCGGTCTGCTCGAGGCCGCCAGGTGGAGCGGCGGCCGGGTCGGCCGCAGGCCCGGAAGACATCTCAGGCTCCGTTTCAGATTTCTCTCCCATCGGGAGCGCGACCTTACGGAAAGCTTGGTGATTTCGCAACGACCCGCTAGGATAAATTGTGCCATGCGAAAATCACCTCTCGCGCTCGTCGCACTCGCGATAGCCGGGACGCTGCCCGCTTCCGGGCAGTTCACTCCCGGGTTCGTCACCAACAGCGGCTACTGGAACGACGGCAAGGCCGAGTTCAACATCTACGACGCGCGGATCGTTCGAGACGGCCAGCCGCGCCAGACCGAGGTGCTCCACATCCTGGTGCGCGAGCCCTTCGACCTGAGGCAGATGGTCAAACCAGACAACTGGCAACGCCCCAACGTCATCCAGGTGCTGAAGATGAATCAGATTCTGCACATCCCGACGGGCCTCTACGTCTTTCAACAGATGCATTCCAACTTTTGGCGCGCCGATAACGCGCGGCTGGCCAAGTTTTCCCTCACCAGCAACGACAGTTGCGGCAACACCTACAAGGAAGCGCGGCGTGGCGGCGAGGTTTTCACCTGCCAATGGCACACTTACTGGGATGGAATGGCCGAGGGCCGGGAAAAAGTGCGGCTTCCGCCTAACGGATTCTTTTACGATGAGTTGCCGCTTCGAGTGCGGACGATCGATTTCTCGAAAGGAAGCGGCGACTTTGCGATCCAGCTCGCCCCGACCATCATCAACTCGAAGAAGGACAACCTCGTCTGGAAACCGGCCAAGGTGCACTTCGAATCCACCAACCGGGCGATCTACGTCAGCGTCGAGCACGCGGCGGGGACCGACCGCTTCATGCTCGGCCGCGGGTTCCCGCATCTCCTGCGTGAGTGGGCGGCGGCCGATGGCAGCCGCCTGACCTTAAAACGAAGTCTGAAGATCGATTACTGGAACTACCACAACCTCGGCGACCGCAAGCGCGCGCTCCTCAATTCGCTCCCGGCACGTCCGGACTAACGAAGGGCGAACTTTCGCTTCAACTTCGGATTGAAGCGCGGTTAACGAACTGTAGCTTTCCCGGTGGCGAAGAAGACGGTTAACAAACGACTCACCCTCCTCGGTCGGAGCGAGACCCGGATCCCGGCTGCTCCTTCCGCCGCAACCCTCGAGACCTTTGCGAATCCCGCGCGCCGGCCCTATTGGATCCGGTTTCACTCCGCGGATTTCACCTCGCTCTGTCCCATCACCGGTCAGGCGGATTTCGCGACGATCACGATCGACTACCTGCCCGGCGCCCGCTGCCTCGAAACCAAATCGCTTAAGTTCTATCTTGCCTCCTATCGCAACGAGCGGGCTTTCAACGAAAGCGTCGCGAACCGCATTCTGGACGATCTCGTTAGGGCGTGCGCGCCGCGGAAGATGACCATCGAAGCCGAATTCGCCGCCCGCGGCGGCATCACGCTCACCATCACCGCCAGTCACCCGGACGTGTCCGCGCGATGAAGCGCGCCGTCGTGCTGCTTAGCGGCGGCCTCGACTCGGCCACCGTGCTCGCGCTTTGCCGCGCCGAAAACTACGCGGCCTACGCGCTTTCTTTTCGCTATGGCCAGCGCCACGAGCGCGAAATCGCGGCCGCCAGGCGCATCGCAAAATCGTTAGGCACAACGGAGCATCGCATCGCCGAGATCGATCTGCGGCTGTTCGGCGGATCCGCCCTGACGGCTGACCTGGCCGTGCCGAAAGCGCGCTCCGAAGTAGAAATGGCCGCGGGCGTCCCAATCACCTACGTGCCGGCCCGGAACACCATCTTCCTCTCCTACGCGCTGGCCTGGGCCGAAGTGCTCGGCGCGACGGATATTTATCTCGGCGTGAACGCAGTCGATTACAGCGGGTATCCCGATTGCCGGCCGGAGTTCATCCGCGCGTTTGAACGACTGGCGAATCTTGCCACCCGCGCCGGCGTCGAGGGCGCGCGCTTCGAGATTCACGCCCCGCTCCTCGCTCTTTCCAAGGCGCAGATCATTCAACGCGGGTCGGAACTCGGGGTCGACTTTTCTCTCACGCATAGCTGTTACGACCCGACTCCGGACGGTCTCGCCTGCGGGGAATGCGATTCCTGCCAGCTCCGGCGCCGAGGCTTTCGCGAAGCCGGCCGGGAAGATTCGATTCGTTACGCACGATGAACCTGCGCGCCAGGCTCGGCATGTTCGTCCTCACCCGCCAGGAACAGCGCGCGATTGCATTCATCGTGCTCATGCTGGTGCTCGGCCTGGCGACCAGGCATTATCGTCACAGGCATCCGAAATCCGCGAACTCGCCTAACGAAACAGTCCGGGCGGTGCCGACGCCGACGCTGGCGCCGGCCAAAAACCCGCCGTAACCCTCTCTGTCCCCTCGCGCCGAGTCGAAGCCGGCGCTACAGCCCGGGGATGCGGCCGTAGCCGACGAATCGCGGCTGGCCCTGAGAGGAAGGCCCATCTTTCGAGGGCGCCGTTTTGAAATCGAACACGCTCACACCAAAACGCTCTTTCCCGTGAAAGGTCCGACCATCGCTCGCTCCGATCATGATTGGTTTTCCCGATTCCTTTTCCCTGCCGAGGTAAATCATGGTGTGCGTGACTGGCGGATCGCGCTCCACGCTGTAGGTGCCGGTCCAGAAAAGCAGATCGCCCGGCTTGAGTTCGTCGAGTTCGAAGGAATCGAGATCACGGCTCAGAACGGCGCGGAAATTCCCCGCTTTGCGGACCCAGACATATTGTTCGCTGGCATCCCGCGGGACGTCGGGCACACCGTTTTCGCGCAAGAGGTAGTAGATGAATCCGGAGCAATCCATCCCGCCGCCCGCGGGATCGGCGGAGCCGTAGAGGTAGCCGAGGTTGCGCTTCGTTAGGTCGAGCGCGTCCCCGAGTAGTTTCTGCACGGCTGCAGGATTCTTGTCGTAACCTTCAATCTCGTCCGGCGAGACCGCGGCGACCCGCTTCTCCGGGCTGGGTGATTCTTCGGGTTTTGGCGTGGGTGTTTTTCTCGGACTGGGCGAGGCGCTCGGGGACGGACTCGGCGAGGGTTTTTTGCGTTTCGGTTTGGGCGTTTCCTCTTCGTCGGGAGTGGGCGTGGGTGTTTTTCTCGGACTGGGTGAAGCGCTCGGGGACGGACTCGGCGAGGGGTTTTTTCGTTTTGGTTTGGGCGTTTCCTCTTCTTCGGGAGTGGGCGTGGGAAAACTCTTGTGTAGGCGCTTCGCGGTCGATTTTGGAGCAGCGCTGGGGGACGGCGACGGTGTCGGACTGCTCTTCTTGGTCACGCGCTTGTGCGGCCGATGGCTCGGCGTCGGGGTCGGCGTCGCGAGGAATTTCCTAATCTTCGCGCCTAACGAAGGTTCTTCCGCGCCCACCCCTTGCGTCGGCCCGAGAGAGATAAGAAGAAGGAGGGTGATCGCTCCGACGTCCAGCCGATTCGTTAGGCGAAGAATCACGCGCCGATTGTTCCTTGTCATGCCGGGCGAAGTAGAGGGATTTCGCATCCAGAGAGATCGGTCCCGATCCTGCCGGTGGACGCGTTTCCGGGGAGCGCGCGCTCCCTCGCCTACCGCCCGCCCGTCCCGATCTCCTGCAGGATCGCCTTGTTCATCTTGATCCCCGCCTCCAAATTCTCGAGCGGGAAGTTTTCGTTAGGCGAGTGCGCCCGGCAGTTGGGCAGCGCGAGCCCGAGAAGCAGCGTCTCGACCCCGAGAATGTCGCGAAACTGCGAAACGATCGGGATGCTGCCGCCTTCGCGGATGAGCGCGACTTCAGCCTTGAAGGCCTCCTTTAGGGCGTATTGCGCGGCTTGGCCAAACTGCGAATGCGGGTCGGTCAGATACCAGGGGCCGCTGTGCCCGTCGGTGATCTCCATCGTCACTCCGGGCGGCAGATGTTTTTCCAAATGCTGGTGCGCCAATTTCAAAATCGCATCGCCATTTTGGTTGGGCACGAGGCGAAAAGTCAGCTTGACCATCGCGTGACTCGCGATCACCGTTTTCGTTCCCTTCCCCTGATAGCCGCCGCCGATGCCGTTGATCTCCGCCGTCGGCCGCGCCCAAAGCCGCTCCAGGGTACTGAAGCCGTTCTCGCCGAAGAGCGCCGGCGCGCCGGTCTCAGCGAGAATTTCCTTGTCGGCATTGATCGGCAGCTTGCGCCAGGCTTCCCGCTCCCATTCTTCGAGCGGCTTCACGTCGTCATAAAAGCCATTGATCGCGACATGGCCGCTATCGTCGTGCAGGGTGGCGAGCAGTCGCGCCAGGGCGGTGACCGAATTGGCCACCGCGCCGCCGAAAACTCCCGAATGCAAATCCATCTTCGCGCCCGTCACTTTCACTTCGCACGCCGTCACGCCGCGCAGTCCGTAGCTCAGCGTCGGCACGCCGCGCGCGATCATGCCCGTGTCGGAAACCACCGCCACGTCACACTTCAACGCGGCGCGATGCTCCTGCAAGAAACCGGGAAGATTGTTGCTCCCGATCTCTTCTTCGCCCTCGATGATCAGGTGCAGGTTGACCGGCAGGTCGCCGTGTTCGGCCATCACTTCCTCGATGCCAAGAATGTGGGCTAGAATCTGGCCTTTGTTGTCCGTCGCGCCCCGCGCATAGACGTAGCCGTCTTTCAGCACGGGATCGAACGGCGGCGACTCCCAAAGCTCGAGCGGATCGGGCGGTTGCACGTCATAGTGTCCGTAAAGCATGACGGTTTTGCGGCCCGGTTGATGTTTGTTCTTCGCCCAGACCACCGGGTGACCCGGGGTGGAAACGAGCTGCGCCTCGAGGCCGATACCGTTTAGCTTTTCGACGAGCCAACGGGCGCACTCGCCGAGCTTCTCGGCATATGCGTCGTCGGTCGAGACACTGGGAAACCGCAGGAAGGCATAAAAATCTTGGAGATGAGAATCGCGCATCACGAAGAGTAGAACAGCTTGGCGCGACGACAACTAACGACTTGCCGGAGCGACGCGGCTCGCGCAGCCTGCGGCCCATGAGTGCGCCCGTCGAGCCTGCGGTGGAGAAGCAATTGATCCGTGCGCTCGGTGTCCCGACCCTGGCGGCGAACATCGTGAACTCGACGGTTGGGGCGGGGATTTTCGCGCTGCCGGCACTGATCGCGGCACAACTCGGCACGGCCGCGCCGCTCGCCTTTCTCGCCTGTGCGCTGGCGATGGTCGTCTTCGTCACTTCGTTCGCCCTCGCCGGCAGCCGCGTCTCGCTAACCGGCGGCATGTACGCCTACGTGGAGGTCGCCTTTGGCCGCTTCGGCGGATTTATCGCCGGGGTGCTCTATTTCCTCACCGCGATCCTTGCGACCTCCGGCATCGTGAGTCTGCTGGCCGACACGGTCGGTACCATTTCTCCGCTCTTCGCCAACAAGCCCGCGCAATTTCTGGTCGTCCTCTCGGTCCTCGGATCGCTCGCCTGGATTAATGTTCGCGGCGTGCAATCGGGCGCCCGCGCGGTCTGGATAGTCACGATCGTGAAGCTGATCCCGCTCTTCATCTTTGTCGGTGCGGGAATATTTTTCGTTAGGCAGGCCGATGTCCTGACCATGTCCTGGCCGGGTGCTTCCGCCCTGGGCCGCAGTGTGCTGATTCTGCTCTTCGCTTTCGTCGGGATTGAAGTTGCGCTCATTCCGAGCGGCGAGGTGAAGAATCCGACCCGCACCGTGCCGCGTGCGATCTACCTTGCTCTCGCCGTCACGACCGCGCTTTACCTCCTCATCCAATTGGTCGCGCAGGGAATCCTGGGAGGCAGCCTCGGGAAGTTTTCCGCCGCTCCCCTCGCCGAAGCGGCCGCGCGTTTTCTCGGCGGCCCGGGACGCAGCCTGCTGCTCACCGGCGCAAGTATTTCGGCTTTTGGTTTCATCACCAGCGATATCCTCAGTTCGCCCCGAATTCTCTTCGCCTTTGGACGCGATCGCTTTCTTCCGCAGGCTTTCGCGCATGTCCATCGGCGTTTCCATACGCCCGACGTCGCGATCATCGTCTATTGTACAATCTGCGCGATCCTCTCCCTCAGCTCCTCTTTTCAGCAGCTTGCCATTCTTTCGAACGTCGCCGTGTTGGCGCTCTATTTCCTCAGCTGCGCTGCGGCCGTCCAGTTGATCCGCCGCGATGTCCGAGCCGATGGACCACCGTTCGCCTTTCGGGGCGCGTGGATCATGCCATGCGTCGGAGTCGTCATTAGCCTTTTGATCCTCGCCCAGGCGAAAAGAGAGGAACTGACACTGACCGCCGTGGTGGTGGTGGTGGCGGCGATTGTTTTTGCGGTCCAACGCACAGTCAGGAAGCCAGCCTGTTAGCCACCCCGATACCATATCTTGTGCCCGGACTGTCGCCCGCCCCAAGATAGCGTTTATTTTCCTTGTCACCGCCGGGAGCGGGTAGTATGCACCTCCTAGTTTTCCTACCGCATGCACCTTCAATCGCTCGAGCTTTTTGGGTTTAAATCCTTTGCCGATAAGACCGTTTTCAATTTCCACGAGGGCGTGACCGCCGTCGTCGGGCCTAACGGATGCGGCAAATCGAACGTCCTCGACGCCGTCCGCTGGGTCCTCGGCGAGCAATCAGCCAAGGCGTTGCGTGGCGGCGAAATGGCCGACGTGATTTTCAGTGGCACCGATTCGCGCAAGCCCTTCGGCTACGCGGAAGTGTCCCTCACGTTTACCGACTGCGCTACCGAGCTCGGCGTCGATTGGCACGACGTGCGCGTCACGCGCCGCGTTTATCGCGACGGAATATCAGAATACCTGCTCAACAAAACCGTCTGCCGGCTGAAAGATATCCAGAGCCTTTTTGCCGACACCGGCGTGGGGCGGAGCGCCTATTCGATCATGGAGCAGGGCCGGATCGATCAAATCCTCAGCTCGCGTCCGGAAGATCGGCGCGCGGTCTTTGAAGAAGCCGCCGGGATCACGAAATATAAAGCGCAAAAGCGCGAGGCGCTGCGCAAGCTCGAGGCGACGGAAGCGAATCTGCTCCGGCTCGGCGACATCATCAAAGAGGTTAAACGCCAGATCGGCTCGCTCCAGCGGCAGGCGGGAAAAGCACGGCGCTACCAGGCGGTGCTGGGCGATCTCCAGGTGCTCGATACGCATCACTCGCGCCGGCAACTTGATTCGCTCGAAGCCGAACTTGAACGTTCGCGCGAAGCGATCGGACGCTTCGAGGAACAGCAACACACGACCGAGCGCGCGATCGAGGAACACGAAAACGAAGTCGAGGCGCAACGCGGCCGGCTGGAGGAAGTCGACGCGCGGATCAACGACGCGCGGGCGGCGGTGCAGGGTCTGCAGAACCAGCTTACGGCGCATCGCAACCGGATCGATTTCAATCGCGAACGTGCGCAAGAATTGAGCGCGTTAATCGAGCGCTACGAGCTCGATGTGCAAACCGCGGAAACCAAGCGGGCGCAACAGGAGACGGAAATCCACGATACCGATGTGCTGCTCGCGGAAACCGAACGCCTGCTCGCGGCGAAACAAACCGAACTGGAGCAGTTGAGCGCGCGCGCGGGTGAGGTGCGACGGCAGCGGGAAGGGCGCGAGCGCGAACTGCAAACGCTCGAGCTGGCCATCTTGAAGGCGGAAAACCGACTGGCCGATCTGGAAACGGAAATCTCCGGAACGATCGACCGTCGCACCGCCACCGAGCCACGCGTCGCGGAGCTTGCGGCATCGTTAGGCGAACTTGGTGGGGCGCGCGATCTGGTCGCAACGCAACTCGCCGCCACCCGGGCCCGCGCTGATGAGCAACAGGAGGCGTTCCAGGATTTGGCCGCGCAAGTTCCCGCCGCAGAAGAAGAGCTTGGCCGCCAGCAACAACGGCTGCGGGAGGCGGAAACGGCGCTCATGGCGAGCGACCGCGCGCTCGCGGAACGGCAGTCACGTCTTGAGATCCTGCAGCAGCTCAACGCCGAGGGCGAAGGCCTGACGGAAGGCTCCCAGGCGGTCCTGCGCGGGCTCGACGATCCAGCCCGCATTCTGCCGGCGCTGAACGGCGCCCTCGCCTCGCTTATCGAGGTCGAAGAGAAATTTATTCCCGCGGTCGAAGCGGCGCTCGGGCGTAACCTGCACGCCATCGTCCTGCAAAATAGCGCGCTCGCGACTGAAATCATCGCCGCCGTCACGGCCCGGAAGCTCGGGCAAACCGCGCTCATCGCCCCCGAGTTGAGCGTGGGTACGCCGGTCGACGCCCGCATCCTGCCCCCGGGCGCGCTCGCCTGGGCGACCGAAAAAATTCACGCTTCAGACCATCTCATACCACTCGTTAGGCACTTATTAGGCGAGGTCGCGCTCGTGGCCGATCTCGAGCAGGCGCAAAAGTTGAAGAAGAAATTCCCGGCCCTCGCCTTCGCCACCCTCGCCGGCGAACTCGTTTCCACCCAAGGCGTCATCTTCGGCGGAAGCGTCGACGGAGAAAACAGTTCGCTCTTTGCGCGCAAGGCGCAGATTGCCGCCCTCGCCGCGGAGCATCGCGCGCTCCTCGAAGAACAACAAAATCTCCGTGCGCAGCACGACGAAATTCAGCGTGAACTCGACGCCGCGGCCGAGCGCCTGGACGAAATCCGCGAGCAGCATCAAGCCGCGCGCGGGGATCATTCCGCGACCGCGCTGCAAGTTAGCGCGCTCGAGCGCGAGTGGCACGAAGCCGGTCGCAAGGTGGACGCGCTCGGTTGGGAAAAGACGACGCTTCATCAGCAACTCACCAGCGCCAGCGAGCGGGTCGCGCAATTGGAAAGCGAAGCGACCGGCCAGAGGGAATTCCTCGTGGCCGGCCGCGAACGCCAGGTCGCGCTGCAAACCGCCGCCGAGGCGGCGCGGTTGCGCGACGAGCAACTGGTCGAGCAATTGAGTGAATTGCGGCTCGCGGGCGCGACCGAGCGCCAGCGGCACGAAGGACTGCGCAGCCAGCGCCAGCCGATGGCCGTCCGCCAGGCCGAACTCGCCGAGTTGATCGCGGCGCGGCGCGCGGACATCGCAAATTATCAGGCCCGGCGCGAGCAGCAGAGCACCGAGAGCGCCGCCGCCGAGCGCGGAATCGAGGAAAACAGCGCGCAACTTTCAGGCGCCGAATCCGCGGTAGCGGAAATCGCCGAAACGCGGGCGGCGCGCCTCCTGGAAGTGAATACGCTGGAGACCGATTTGCGGGCGCGCCGGAAAGCGCTCAGCGATCTGCACGACGCGCGCGGCAAGGAAGAGGTCCGCCAGACGCAAATGCAGCTCAAGATCGAAAGCATCGCCGAGCATGTCATGCGACGTTACCAAGTCGACCTGCGCGAGTTTGCGCCCGACAGCTACGCATTCACGAAAACTTTCCGTGCGCAGCTCAAACAGCGTGGGAAATCCGAGCCGGACGACACGGAAGCCTTCGATGAAGCGCCGCTCCGCGAAATCATCGACCAACTTACCCGCCAGCTCGACGCGATGGGGCCGGTGAACCTCGATGCGGTGCACGAATACGATGCGCTGGAGGAACGCCATGCCTTCCTCGAAACGCAAAACAACGATCTCACGGCGGCGCGCCGCGAACTGCTCGATGTCATCACGCGCATCAACCAGACGACCGAGAAACTCTTCGCCGAAACTTTCGCCCAGGTGCGGATCAACTTCCGCGAAATGTTTGCCGAGCTCTTCGGCGGCGGTCGCGCGGACCTGACGCTGCTTGACGAGAACGACGCGCTCAACTGCGGCATCGACATCATCGCCAAGCCACCGGGCAAACAATTGCAAAGCGTCTCGCTCCTCTCCGGCGGCGAGCGCACGATGACCGCGGTCGCGCTCCTCTTTGCCATCTACATGGTGCGTCCAAGTCCCTTCTGCATTCTCGACGAAATGGACGCGCCGCTTGACGAGTCGAACATCAATCGCTTCATCCGCGTGCTCGAGCGCTTCGTCGCCCAAAGCCAGTTCATCATCATCACCCACAACAAGCGCACGATCGCGAAGGCCGACATTCTTTACGGCGTGACGATGGAAGAACGTGGGATCAGTAAACTGGTAGGCATGCGGTTGACGGGGGGAAACCCGGAGGAAGAAACGCGACCAATGCGCGCCGAACCACGGACCGAACAAAGGGCCCTCGAACTCGACGACGCGCCAGCGGAAAATGTCGCTCTCACTCGTTAGGCAGGTAGCTCTGCGGCACACGGGATATGCAGAATGCCGGTCCGCCGGAGGGACGCGCTGCCGCGCGTCCGGTTCGCAAGAGTTCGCATTAAATTAAACGGTCGAGCAAATGAGAAAGCGTTTCCTTGGCCTGTTTCTCTTAACCGCCGCCATTGTCTTTGACCCCGGGTCACCGACCCCGGTGCAAGCGGCGCCCTAACGAGCAGTCGAAAGCGCCGCTCCCGCGTCGCCCGCCGGCAGATTTGCCGCCTTCCAATCCATCGCCATCCGGATGCGGGCGCGGCCGCTCGGGTGATCGAAGAAGATGAATTCCTCGACCGGACCCGGATCGAGCTTGCGATAGACGCCCAGCTTGAGCGCCGCCTTCGCCATGCCATCGGCTTCGCGCGCGGTGTTGATGCCGAAGGCATCGGCCTCGCGCTCGGTCACTCGCCCCGCCGTGTTGGTGAGCGGGGTGGCAAGAAAAAAGAAGGTCGAAAAAATCAAGACGAGCAGTGGAAAGCCCGCCGGGTCCGCGATGTCCCGTACGCCCCAGCGCCCGCCCCACCGACGCACCGCCCGCTCGAAAATTGCGCGCGCAACGGCGAAACCACCAAAAATAAAAAGAGCAAAATAAAGGATGAGCTTGAACGAGTGATTGAGCACGTAATGGCCCATTTCATGCGCCATCACGGCGCGGATCTCCGGCAGGGTGCATTGCTTGAGCAGGTTGTCGTTCAGCGAAATGCGCGCGGTCCCGAAGAGTCCGGAGACATTCGCACTCACGCGATTGCTCTGACGGGACGCATCGACCTCGAACACCTGTCGCACGGGGATTTCGTTAGCGCTGGCCATCGCCAGGATCGGCTGGCTGATCTTCGGGTCGGAGATCGGTTTGTAGGTATTAAAGAGCGGGGCGACGAAAACCGGCGCGATCAGCGTGGCGATGGCAAGAAAAAGAACCCCCGCCCCGGTGCCCCATAACCACCACGTCCGCCGGGCGCACCGGAAAACGGCGTAGAGAACGAGCAAAGCGATCGTGGTTGCAATGATCGCGATCGCCAGATCGATGAGCTGTTCGCGAAACCAGGGCCCGAAGGTTTGCGTCGCCAGCCCGTAAGCATGTTCCCGGAAATACTCGGAGTAAACGCCTAACGGAAAGGAAAAAACGAAAACGAGCAGGACGTAGGGAACGGCATAAAGCGCGATCTGGAGCGACCGGAAGCGGGTAGCACGCTCCGCGAACGCACGCAAGCGCGCGGAAAGACCACTGCTTAATAGGAAAACGGAGATCGCCGCTCCGAGCAGGAAATTCCAGAGGATCAGCCAGTAGCCTCCCTCGAAGTAGGCATCCGACCGGGCTCGTTTCTCGGCCGGGACGGTGGCCAGCCAGGCGCGGGTAGCCGCGGCCGGATCGAGGGGTTTCTGCGTTTCCGGCGCGGTCGTTAGGGAGATGGAGGTGGGTTGCGCGATAACGATCAGCGGGGCGGAGCTCAAAAAACAAGCGGTCAGCAGCAAGAAAACGATTTTCATGAAGCCGGAGGAATAAACGAATTCGCCCCGAAACAGAAGCTTGTTCCCCCACGGTCTCGACTTCCGCAGGCTCGCAGTTATCTTGTTAGGTGAATCGGGTGGGCAGAGTTTTTCTGGCTTGGGTGGCGCTGGCGGCGTTTTGGCCCGTGACCGACGGCGTCGCGGCTAATCCGCCGCCGGCCAATGCGGTTTACGGTGCCTACCCGACCAACTATCAGGACATTGTGACGAATTGGTTAAACGCCGCCCTGGTCGACCCGAAGAGTGTCAAAGTGAAATGGCTGGGCGAACCGAGACCGGGGGAATTGCCGGTCGGCAAGGGCCAGAAAGTAACCGGATTCCTGGTCGATTTCTCGGTCAATGCGCGAAACATTTTCGGCGCCTACACCGGTTCGCAAAAGCATACCGCGCTGATTCGCGACGGCCAGGTGGTCACCGCCACCGGTTTTGTCTATCACTAAGAAATGGAGCCTAACGAAAAACGCGGATACGTCATCGTCGAGATAGAAGTGACCGATCCTGCGCGCTACGAAGAATATCGGCGCCAGGCCGAGGCCACCGTGGTTTCCCAAGGCGGAAAATATGTCGTCCGCGGCGGCGGCCTGCAGACATTGGAGGGCGACTGGCAGCCGAAACGACTGGTCGTGCTCGAGTTTCCGAGTGTCGCGCAAGCGCGCGCCTGGTGGAGTTGCGAAGAATACCGCGCGCCCAAGAAGATCCGGCAACAGTCGGCCGTCACTCGGATGATTCTGGTGGAAGGCGTCTGAGCTACGGCTTGGGCGCCGCCAACTGGAGAACGGTTGGGGGCCCGGGCGACACCATTCGGAGGAGCAAGGGGCGCGCATCCGGCGCCCGGGGATGGACGTAGAAAGTCGCTTGGGAGACCGCATCATCCGAGGCCGGTCCTTCCGATGTTATCGTCAGGCTGAGGGCCCCGGAGCCGATCCCTCCCCTAACGAAAGCCTCCCGTAAAGACGGCAAATCTTCGCTCGTTCCCTTTCCCAGGAGTTGCACGGTCGAGAGATTGGCGCCGCCGCCGGGCAGGCCCACCAACTGCAGCGCGTCGTCGACCGGGGTCAGCGTCAGTCCAAAGGCCACTGGAGTAGTTGTGAGGCGCCCCCGCAGCCCAATTGGAGTCGAGTTGATTTCGAACCGCAAAGGTGCAATCACCGCCTCAGTGTTTTTGAACTGGAGTTGAGCCTCGAGGCCGGTCAGTTCCGGCCATGGCGCCGGCGGTTTGAAGCGCGCCTCCAGGATCTGAGCAGCGCCGTTGATCGAGGGAAGCTCGAGCGTATTGAAAAACGCGATGCCACCGGTCACTAGCCCGCTCTCGGCGCCAAACCGCAATTCGTTAGGCAAGGTGTCGAGAAAAAGCGCGGGGCAATCGATGGCAACCGAGAATTGACCTGCCGGCTCGATCACCGTCCCGGCGGCGAGGCGGTCTTTTCCCAGCTGCAAGGGCAGCCAGGCGCGGAGCATCACCGGGTCGGACACGCCAAAAATCGCTGTTGTTTTCACTTCGGCCCGACCATCGGCATAATGCCCCTCAAGATCGATTGAGTTGCTCGACGTGGCCGGGCCGAGATTCTCGAGCCGCCAGCTGGTCGTTACCTGGAGAGAGCGCAGCGGACCGAAGGCGGCGAGTTTGCCGTCGACGACGCCGGTCGCGGCCGAATCCTCCCCAAGCACACTCGCGAGCTTGGCCACGTCGAGGTGATTAATCGCCAGATCGACGTCGAATTTCTGGCCTTCATCCAGGGCTGCGAGCAGGCTGCCCGAGGTGCGCCAGCGCTCGAAACTGAGGGGCAGAAAGAGCGTCCCGCTGACCCGCGGCATCCCGTCGAGGGTCAATTCCAGCGCCTGCAACTCAACGAAATTGCTCCCAAGCATGAGGAAACTGCCTAACGACACACGGGCACTGGCCAGCTTGAAGGTGCGAAAAAAAACATCCTGCGGCGAGTAGGTGCCGACCAGGGTCACATCGAGCGGCAGACGCAACGGCGCGACCGGGAGCTGCAGCCCGTGGGCAAAGAATTGCATCGTTCCAGAATGCGCGGCCAGCGTTCCGTCGCCGCTCCAGTCGAAGGTCACGCCTCCGCCGATTTTCGACGACCGCCACGCTGCCGGCAGAAGGGGCGCGTAGGCGCCCAAATCGTTGATCGCACCAGTCAGACGCCCGGAAAAACGATGGGGGGAAGCGAGATCGATCGCGCCTTGCGCGCGGGTGAAATCTTCCGCATGTCGCACCTCCAGATTTTCCAGGGTCGCCTCCGTGCCCCTCAGCTGGAGCGCGGCGCCTAACGAATCGAGCGCGACCCCACGAAACGTCACTCCCTCCCCGTGCAGTGCCAGCCGCCCATGCGCCTCCGGAGCGAGCGAATCGAGTTCCCCTTCCGCTGAAAGCGCCCCGGTAAAATCGCCCGTCGTCGCCCCGAGAAACTGCGCAAAGCCGTTGAGGTCGGGGATGAAGGCGTTCAACTGCCCGCGGAACGGCAACCGCGCCCAATCGCTCGCCCGCTTCGGCCAGGGCAGTTCGCCATTCACCGTCAATTCGTTCCGCCGCTGGCGCACGTAGAGTTGATCGACTTCCAGGCGCCGATCGTAGAAGGTCGCGCCGAGCATGACATTGTCGGCCCGTCGCGCCCGCCAGGCGAAGTCGGTCAGCTCGATCCAGAGCGACGCGGTCGCATCGAGAAACTCGCCTGGATTTCCGCGAAAGGTGAACTTCGAGGCGCGCACCGCGCCGGTGATCGGCTCCAGAAAACCCATTCCCTTGGAAATCTGCGCCAGCGAAAGATTGGCAGCCGAGCCCGCGACATCGACCTCAAACGTGGCGTTCGCCCGACCCTGAAAACTGGCGCGCAGGGTCCCGCCATAGGTATCGAGATGGAGATCGAGTCCGAGGCGTCTCCTGCCCAGATGCGACAGGTCGATGGTCAACCCCTCAAGATCGAGTCCCTCCACCAGCGGGATGCCAGCGATCGTTAGGCGGTCCCCTTCCCAGGAAGTCGCGCCGCGGAGATTGCCGAATGTCTGGCGCAAAACCGGCGAACTCACCGTGACCTGGCGCGCCAGAAATTTTCCGGATTCAATCGCGCTCGCCGTCAGGAAGACATCGCGCAAACTCAGGGCCGTCTCCCCGACGGCAAGATCGAAATCCAGGTGCTCGATCCGAAAGTTGTTCGGAAGCAGCCGCGCCAGCGTCCGCCAATCCAGTTTCCTAGCCGAAACCGCCCCGGCCGGCAGACGAATGCCTGCCGTGGGACGATCCAGATTGATCGATCGAAGCAGGCGCGCCCGGCGGGAAAAGATCCAACCGCGGAAATTGAGATCGACGACCACACGGGCGGCCCGGAAAGAAACCTCGCGCGAGGCATCGCCGGCGCGCGCGACGCGCAGATTGCGAATGGTGACCTCGCGCAGGAAAGGTGCGTCCACCTCGCCCAGCTCGACGGAGAGCTTCTGGGTCCTGGCGACCCACCAAAACCAAAGCCTGACGCCATGCGCGACGACGACGGGCGCGAAGAGAGCGTCGAGCGCGCCGCAGAGCAGCACGACGAGAAGGAAGACGAACAAACGCTTGCGAAACGACATCAGCCTGGCAGCCTAACGACGAACGCCCCTACCCGCCAGGGGACGGCGCCGGAAAGATTGCACGCACTGGTTGCGGAGGGTGAAATTTTTCTCGCAGCTCCCGGGTGAAAACCTGCTCGGCTTCCGCGGGCAGCGCCGCCGACTTTTCGCGGGCCAGTTGGGGCAGAAGAGCGAGCTCGGTCTGGATGTCATCCGGCACGATCCGGTTCCAGAGCCCGTTCTCGAGAGCGAGGACCTCGATCTGCTGCTCCTCAACGGAGAGAATCTGGGCATGGGGCAATTCGATCAAGATTTCCTCAGGGCGGAGGTTGACGCTAAATTTTTTCCTCAAATCGAATCCTGCTTTGACCACGAACGTGCCGTGCAACTTGATCCGTTTGGTGCTGCCGGCCCATGAATGTAACATTTCGTGCTCAACTTCCACCCGGCGGGCGAGGACCGACAGTTCGGCGACCGTGGTCGTCTGTTCGAGGTAGACGCGATTGTTCACGATCACGCGTGGCTGCAGGTGCGCGAGCGTGACGAAGGTGTCGCGCGCGTCGCGCCCGAGACGCTCGAGCTCGACCACGCTCTGACCCACCGCTCGTGCGGGCCATTTCTGCACCCTGGAAAAGAGCCAGGCGGCGAGCAGCGCAAGGACGAAAACGATGAGGACGGCCGCGCCGGGGCAACCCAGCCGCCGCGGTAACTTTTCGGCCGCGGGGCGGCTCGTTTGTAACTCCATCAGCCCAAAAAAGTACCGCCCCCACGCCCGAAGGACATGAGGGCGGCTGTTCCCCCCAGAACAATCTTTCAAATCTGAAGCGGAGATAGCCGACCTAACTCCGGCATGCAAGAAAATTTTTCTCCCCGGGTGGGAAAAAGTTCCAGCCTGTCCTAATCTTGTTCCGTGAAAATCGGCGTGCGCTACGAAACTGCCTACCGCTATACCGCCCCGGTCAGTTTTATGACCCACGAAATCCGGCTTTTCCCCCGCATCGACGTCTTCACCCGGATGCACCGAATGAAGTTTGAGACGAACGCTGGTGCGGATGTGCGTTTTGGGCGCGACGTTTTCGACAATTGCGTCGCCGCCTGTTCCTTTGCCGCGCCAGCGACGGAGCTGCGTTTTCAACTTGAGCTCGATTTGGAGTTGTTGGAAAAAAATCCGTTCGATTTCCTGCTCACGACCGACGCCCTCACTCTGCCTTTCTCCTACCCATCCGAGTTGCATAGGGTACTCGCTCCCTTCCGGGAAAGCGACGCCGGTCGGTTGCTCGAAATTCCGCGCTGGGAGCGGCCGCAGACTGGCGCACCCCGGCCGACCGTCGCGACCCTCGTCGAGCTGAATGAAAGGCTGCACGAAGGTGTCGGCTACGAGCGGCGCGAAGAAGGACCGGCGCGTCTTCCGGCAGAGACCCTGCGCATCGGGCGCGGCGCCTGCCGCGATGTCGCGCTTCTGCTCGCCGCGATCCTTCGTCAATGCGGGCTGGCCGCTCGCCTAACGAGCGGATATTTACGTGAAGCGGAATCGGATTTGCGCCGCGCGGAAGGGTCCCTGCATGCCTGGACCGAAGTTTACCTGCCTGGGGCGGGCTGGGTGGGGATGGATCCGACCAACGGTGTTTTCGCCAACCATAATTTCATCCCGGCCGCGGTTGGAATCACCCCCGGCGACGTTACGCCGATCGACGGCAGCTTTTTCCCGCGACAGGCAGGCAGTGCGCAAATGACGAGCCGGCTGGAACTGCTCAGCCTCTAAGCGCGCGCGTCATGCTTCGCGATCTGCAACTGCGCGATTTCCGCTGCTTCGCGGCGATCGCCGTTGAATTCTCTCCAGGCTTCAATTTCATTGTGGGCGCGAACGGCCAGGGGAAAACGACATTGCTCGAGGCCGCCTGCGTCCTCCTGCGTTTGCAATCGCAACGCTCCTCGAGCCTCGCGCCCACGGTGCGGGCCGGAGGGCGCTCGTTTATTGTCTCCGGCCACGCCGGGGAACACCTATTGCAATTTTATTACAGCGCGCTGCGGCGGAAAGTGGCCTTCGATGGCGTCGAACAGCACGATCAGGCGGAGTATTTGCGCCTTTTCAGGGTGGTTTCCTTCGCCAGTCACGACCTCGAATTGATCCGCGGCCCGGGCGAAATGCGACGACGCTATCTGGACTTTATCGGAACGCAGACGGAAGCACGTTACCGGCCGGTTTTGCGCGCCTACGAGCGGGCGCTCCGATCGCGGAATGTGCTCTTGAAATCGCCGCACGCGCGACCGCGAGAACTGGCGGCCTATACCGAGCCCCTGGTGCGGGCAGGAACCTCGTTGCGCGAGATGCGGGCGACACTCGTTAGGCGGTTGGCCCCTTGCGCGGAAATCAGCCACCGCGCGATCAGTGGCGGCCACGAAAACCTCTCGCTCGAATACGCGCCGGGCAGCGAAGAGGATTTCGCCGCGCAACTCGCGCGAACGCGGACGGAGGAAGGGCGCCTCCGGCTCACGATCGTCGGGCCACATCGCGACGATTTGCGCCTGCAGGTCGAAGCCATGCCTGCCGCGCACTTTGCTTCCGAGGGTCAACAGCGCACCATCGCGCTCGCCTTGAAGCTGGCCCAGGCGCAGGTTTTCGCCGAGGACGCAGCCACCCCGCCGCTCCTCCTGGTCGACGACATCTTTGGCGAGCTGGATGCCGCGCGGCGCAACGCTCTGCTCGCCCATTTGCCTAACGAGTCGCAAAAATTAGTGACGGCGACCGCGCTCGATTGGCGCGCGGGCGATTGGGCGGGACCGGTTTTGGAACTGGCCGACGGCCAGATTCGCCGGCGCGACAAGTAATCAGGACCGCTGCCCCGCGACGGTTTCATCGAACCCCCTCTCAGCTGGGGCTTGCGAACGGGCTTCCCACGCCTTCTATTTTCCTATGCGCCGCCAGGCGGGGAAGCCGCAGAACTTCACGGGGCAGTTGCTCGTCGCTCATCCCAGCATGCTCGACCCGAACTTCCGGCGCTGCGTGCTCTTCATCTCCGCGCACGACGAAAACGAAGGCGCGGTCGGTGTAATCATCAACCGTCCTTTGGATAAACATGTCTCCGAGCTGGTGACCGATCCGACGCCCGCCGCGCTCGCCGACGTGCCCGTGTTCCTCGGCGGCCCGGTGGCGACGAACCAGCTGATGTTCGCCGCGTTCGACTGGAAGGGACGCGATTCGCTTAGCTTGGATCAGAACGTCGCCCTCGAGGAAGCGCATCAACTTGCGGAGCGGGATCGCAGTGCGGTGCGGGCCTTTGTCGGCTATGCGGGCTGGACTGCGGGCCAGCTGGAGAACGAATTGCGCCAAAATGCGTGGGTGCTGCAAGCGCCGAATCGTGCGGCCCTCACACCGGAGCGATTACCCAAGCTATGGTTCGAAATCATGCGGGGTCTCGGACCCTGGTTCAAGATGCTGTCGGCGGCGCCGGATGATCCTTCTTTGAACTAGCTTCACGCGGTTTTCGATGCGAAGCAGTGCGGATATATGATCATCGGCATCCCGAAAGAGATTAAGCAGCAGGAAAACCGCGTCAGCCTGTTGCCTTCCGCGGCTTATCAGCTGACCAAGCGCGGCCACACTGTGTTGGTGGAGAAAAGCGCCGGCGTGGGCACGGGTTATCCCGACTCCGATTACGCGGCATCGGGTGCGACGATTATCGATCAGGCGCGCGACCTTTTTCAGCAAGCCGAAATGATCGTGAAAGTGAAGGAACCGCTCCCGGCCGAATACGGGCTTCTGCGCAAGGGACAGATTCTCTTCACTTACCTGCATCTGGCGGCGAGTCGGCCGCTGACCGAAGCGCTCTTGAAATCTGGCGTGACGGGCGTGGCCTACGAGACGATCCAGGTGGGCAACCGCCTGCCACTGCTCGAACCGATGAGCGAGATCGCCGGACGCATGTCGGTCGTGATGGGCGCCTATTTCCTCGCGAAACACAACGGCGGCAACGGCGTGCTGCTCGGCGGCGTGCCGGGCGTGCTCCCGGGAAAAGTGGCCGTGCTTGGCGGTGGCACATCGGGCGTCAACGCCGCACGAATGGCGACTGGCCTGGGCGCCGATGTCACTATTCTGGAAGTGGATCTCGAACGGATGCGTTTCCTCGACATGACGATGCACTCGGCCAACACGCTTTACTCGAGCGAGGCGCATTTGCAGGAATTGATGCCGGCGGTCGATCTCTTGATCGGGGCGGTGCTCGTCCCGGGAGCAAAAGCGCCGAAGCTGATCACGCGCGACATGTTGCGCGAGATGCGCCCGGGCAGCGTGGTTGTCGATATCGCGATCGACCAGGGCGGCTGTGTGGAAACCTCGCGACCGACGACCCATCTCAACCCGGTTTATGTCGAGGAAGGCGTAATTCATTACTGCGTGGCCAACATGCCCGCCGCCTACGCAAGGACCGCGACTCAGGCGCTCACGAATATTACTTACCGTTACGTCGAATTGCTCGCTGATCTCGGTCTGAAGGAAGCGTGTGAACGCCAACCGGCCCTGACCGGCGGAATCAACACGATGGATGGCCGCCTGACGCACCGCGCCGTGGCCGAAGCGCACGGGATGGAGTACGAGCCGCCTTTCCAACCCGCTCCCGGAGGCGCGTTTCCCTCCTAGGCGCAGATTCTGGCCGAGAGGAAAGTTCCATCCGAAAATAAAAATGCCACAGAGCCGAAAACTTCGCTTGCTCCGAACCAATAGTTACCCCAACATGGCCCTTCATCCACATCCTATGAAGAAATATATCTGCATTCTGGCTAGCGCCGCGCTTCTCGTAGCGTGCGAACAAAAAACCGAAACCGCGGCTCCGGCTGCATCTCCCGCCGAGACCACCTCGTCGGAGACGACAACGACTACGACTACGACCACGACGAGCCCCGCTGAATCTCCGATGGCAACCACGGCTCCGATGGAATCATCGAGTCCAATGGAAGCTGCCAGCCCGGCTGCGACCGAGGGCAGCACCACGGAGACGACCCCGGCGCCGACTCCTTAGCCCCGGCCTAGCTTCAAAGGCAGAATCTTTCTGCGGGCCTTTGCCCGGAGGAAGATTTTTGCGGTACGCGAGATGCGCTGGTCGGCCAATCTGAGTGGCTGCCGGGACCGCTCCCATGTTTCGCCACGGAAGAGGCTGGCGGCAATCTCATCCGAAATGACCGGTTTGCTCAACAAAGCCTTGGCTACTAGCCACGCCATTTCAGACTGAAGGGTTGAGGTTAAACCATTCGCTAGTTCACAGCATAAGCGATCGTGCTGAGGAGCGCTGCTCCGTCGGCGAGGTCGAGGCGTGTGTCTCGCACGACCCGTGTCGCGTGGGATCTCAAACGAGCGCGAAAATCCAAACCGCCCAGATAATTTCTGGGAACCGCTCGACGCCGAGTAGGATCACGATGCGCACGGACCCTTCGATCCGCCCGCGCGCCAGCGGAGTCCGCAGTTGTGGCGCCACGACCCATCGGCGCTGGCTTGCCGCCGGGTTGCTCGCCGGCGTGGTGCCCGCACTTTTTGGCCGGTGCGCTTTTCGTTAGGCCGTCTCAGAGACGCGATTCGCCCTCACGACAAAGGCGGAGCGCGCTGTTCACGAGGGCAACGTGCGAAAAAGCTTGCGGAAAATTTCCCAGCAGCCGTTTTTTGCGGGGCGTGTATTCCTCGGAGAGGAGCCCGAGGTCATTCCGCAAATCAAGCAGGCGCTCGAAGAGCAGGCGCGCGTCTTTGCCGCGCCCGGTGAGGTAATAGCAATCGACCAGCCAGAAAGAACAGGGAAGAAAAACACCCTCCGGGCCGGGTAAGCCGTCGACTTTCTCTTCGCCCGGCCGATAGCGCAGGACGAGTCCGTTCTCGAGCAGCTCGCGCTCGACCGCCACGATGGTTCCAAGCACCCGCTCATCGTTAGGCGGAAGAAAGCCGACCAACGGAAGCATGAGGATGCTCGCGTCCATCACGTCGGCCCCGTAGGACTGCGTGAACGCGTTCTTTTTCTTGTTGTAACCGAAGCGGCAAACCGAACGATGGATTTTATCGCGCAATTTCCTCCAGCGTTCGAGGCTCTGGCCAGGCGCGCAGTGATACTGCTCGACGAGTTTCACCGCGCGATCGAATGCGACCCAGGCCATGACTTTGGAATGGGTGAATTGCCGGCGCGGGCCGCGCACTTCCCAAATGCCTTCATCGGGCTCGTGCCACTTTGTTTCGAGAAAGCGCAGCAGTGCCACCTGTAAGCGCCAGTCGGCCTCGTTCATCTCCAGCCCACAGCGGTGCGCTTGAAACATCGCGTCGACGACTTCGCCAAAAACGTCGAGCTGAAATTGGCCCGAAGCCGCGTTGCCAACGCGGACGGGCCGGGATTTTTCGTAGCCGTCCAGCCACGGCAGTTCGTATTCGTCGAGCCGCCGCTCTCCGCGCACCCCGTACATGATTTGTAACTGGGCGGGACTGCCAGCGATGGCGCGCAGAAGCCATTCGCGCCATGCTTTTGCTTCTTCTTCGTAGCCAGCGCCGAGCAGTGCGGTGAGGGTAAAAGTCGCGTCCCGCAGCCAACAATAGCGGTAGTCCCAATTGCGCACGCCGCCGATTTTTTCCGGCAACGAGGTAGTAAGCGCGGCGACAATGCCGCCCGTCGGCGCGTAGGTGAGACCTTTCAGCGTAATGAGCGAGCGCATGACTGCGTCTCGCCACCGACCGGATCGCCCGTAGCGCTCGGCCCATTGCAGCCAGTAGATTTCCGTTTCCTGAAGGGCATGCCCTGGATCCACTTCCTTGGGCGGAAGTTCGTGGGACGCATACCAGGTAAGGACAAACGGCACGCAGTCGCCTTGCGCGACGGTGAATTTTGCCACCGTCTTGAGGTCTTGGCCACGCGTCGGGATGGGCGTGCGCAAAATCAGCGCATCAGGCCCCGCGACCGCTTCGAGGCCGCCATGCCGCTGCCGCACCCAGGGTACGATGGAGCCATAGTCGAAACGAATGATCAACTCCATGTTAATCGTCACTCTCCCCTTCAGCCCCTCGATGATGCGGACGATGTCGGGATTCGTCCCGCGCGGCGGCATGAAATCGATGAAACGGACCGCGCCTTCCGCTGTCTCCACCTCGGTCTCCAGAATCAAACTGTCCCCACGATAACGCCGTGCGCACTTCTTGATTCTGCCCTTCGGCTTGAATTGCCAGCAGCCGTTTTCTTTTTTGCCTAACAAAGCCGCAAAACAGGCGCCGGAATCAAAACGGGGCAGGCAAAGCCAGTCGACCGAGCCGTCGCGACTAACGAGTGCGCCACTCTGTGTATCGCTAAGGAAAGCGTAGTCCTCGATCGACGGGTTGATCTTTCTTTTCCTCCTCTTCATCGAGGGTGCGATCGGGAAGTTTTGAACGGCGCTCCCCAAAACACGCGTCATTAATTAACAGCTCATGAAAACACAAATCACTCGCAAACTACGCCGCCCGGCTCCTGCGCGAGCTGCGCGATTCCGTCGCGCGTGAGACGAAAAATCGTCCACTCCTCGTTCGGCCTGGCCCCCAGCTTGCGGTAAAACTGGATGGCCGGCTCATTCCAATCGAGCACCGCCCATTCCATTCGCCCGCACCCGCGCTCGCGGGCGATTCGCGCGAGGCGCACCAGCAGGGCGCGGCCGTAACCTCTGCCACGGACTTCCGGCCTAACGAAAAGATCCTCGAGATAAAGTCCGCGTCGCCCCAGCCAGGTGGAGAAATTGTGAAAGAAAAGCGCGAAGCACACCGGCACGCCGCCCTCCTCACCAAGTAACACTTCCGCCGCCGGATGCGCGCCGAAGAGCGCTTCCTCCAGGGCCGCTTCCGTCGCCACCACATCCTGCGGCGCGCGCTCGTATTCGGCCAGCTCGCGGATCAGGGCCAGGATGGCCGGCACGTCCGCGCGCGCGGAAAGGCGAATCGAGAAATCGGATTTCTTGATCCCAGACACCGGATACGAGTTAGCTCTTCGGCCGCAAAGCGCAACCGGGCGTTCTCGCCGATCACGGCCAGGCTTCAGCTTTTTTCGCCAGCTTCTCCTGGAGAAAGGCGAGCACTGCGGCCTCCTCCGCCCGCAAGTCGCCAAACGAATCTGCGAGCGTCTCCTCGCGGCGTTTCCGCAGGCCCGCGATCAAGTTACCGTCCAGATAGGTTTCCAACACCGCGGGGTGAACGTAACACTTGCGGCAGACCGCCGGGGTGTTGCCGAGCACCCTCGCGACCGCCCCGATCGCATTCTTGATGTTTTTCTTCGCTTGCGATTTGTTCTCGAAGGGCTCCTGGGCCTGCAGAACCGTCGCGGCCATGATCGTGCCGGCCCACGTGCGAAAATCCTTCGCGGTAAACTCTTCGCCGGTCGTCTCGCGCAGGTATTGGTTCACTTCGTCGGAGGTCACCTGATGCTGTCCCCCCTTGGCGTCGAGACACTGGAAGATTTCCTGGCCGGGCAATTCCTGCAGTTTTTTGATGATCCGGGCCACGCGCCGGTCTTCAGTGTCGATGTCGTGCGCCTGGCCGCTCTTGCCGCGGAACCGAAAGCGGACCTTCGCTCCCTTCACCTCGACATGGCGATTCCGCATTGTCGTTAGGCCAAACGATTTGTTTTCCTTTGCGTATGCTTCATTCCCAATACGGATCAGGCTCCTTTCGAGGAGCTGGACCACGGTCGCGAGGACTTTTTCCCGCGGGAGTCCGCGTCGCTTCAGGTCGCGATTGATTCGTCGCCGGATCCCGGGCAGCGCCTGACCGAAAACGATCATCTTTTCGTATTTGTTCTCGTCGCGCTCTTCGCGCCAACGGTCGTGATAACGGTATTGTTTGCGCCCGCGCTCGTCGCGGCCGGTCGCCTGGAGGTGGCCATTCGGCGATGGACATATCCAGACGTCCGTGTAGGCGGGCGGAATCGCGAGTCGATTCAGACGCATGACGCGCGCTTCGTCGTGGATCTCTCTTCCCTCGGTATCGAAGTAGAGAAACGTCCGGCCCCGGCGTCGCCGCGTGTAACCGGGACTTTCATCGCTCACGTAACGCAGCCCGGCCTCCTCCGCCGCTTCTTGCGGGTCGGTGATAATCTCGAGGCTGGCGATTTTTTTCCTTTCCTGGGACAGCTTGCGAGCAGTGGTGGACACGCTTGCAATACGCGTGTTGCATCGGCAAAGGTCGCCTCGGCACGGGCATGAAGATTCTTGAAACCGAAAGATTGCTCCTCTACCCGCTGACGACGAAGGACGCCGACTTCATGCTCATGCTCATGAATGAACCCGGCTTCATCAAATACGTCGCGGACCGCGGTCTGCGGACAAGCGCGGATGCCGCGGATTACATTTCCCAAAAGATTATTCCGAGCTACGCGCGATTCGGATTCGGACTTTATCGAGTGGACTTGAAGGAATCCAAGACGGCGATCGGGATCTGCGGATTGGTGAAGAGGGACACGCTCGAGGAGGTGGACATCGGATTTTCCATTCTCCAGCGATTTTGCGGTAAGGGTTACGCCTACGAGGCGGCGGCGGCGGTAATGCGATACGGGCGCAACGTCCTTGGATTGCCTCGCATCGTCGGTGTCACCGCGCCAGACAACCGGGCTTCGATTCATTTGCTGGAAAAACTCGGCCTGAAGCGGCAGCGAAAAATCCATTTGCCTGGATACGGGCCGGAAAGCTTGCTCTTCGGCTAATCGCCATCGGCGCCTCGACGGCAATCCCACGGGACGACTGCGGGGACCACTGGCGAAACGAGGCCGCAGCGCGAATTCGATCATCCGTCGCGGAGCGCGGCATGGGCATTGCTATAATTGTCATGATTATCATAATGAACCATCAAGCCTTTTTCCCGTTTGCCAAACTCAATCTCGCTCTGATTGCTTCTCTTTTCTTCCTCGCCCCGGTCCCCCGAGCGGTCCGCGCCGAAACTGCATCGCAAGAATCCGAGCCCACGGAGGTCTACGCCACCGCGTCCGACGGAACCATACTCCACTGGGTCGTTTACACGCCAGCGGGTGCCGGCCCCTGGCCTGCGGTCCTCGTCATTCACGGCGGCGGCTTCAAAGGCGGAACCCCAACCAGTTCGCCCGAATCGGTCAGCTGCGGACGCGATTTGGCCGCCGCTGGATTCATCGCTTTTTCGATCGAATACCGGCTGGCGCCGCCAGGATCATTGCTCGGCCAGGTGACCGACGGACGTTTCCCCGACCAACCGGATGACGTCAAACTCGCTGTGTTGGCAGCGCGCAACGACGCCCGCTGCAACGGTCAGGTCGGTTCCGTTGGCGGTTCGGCCGGCGGCTACGAGACAGCCTTTGTCGCGGGCGCGGGAACGATCGGGCAGGACCGGATCGACGTCGGTGTCAGCCTTTCCGGAGCCTACGATTTGTCAGACTTTAGCCCGGATCCTGACATTCAAGTCTTTGCGGACGACGTGACGAATTACGTCGGATGCACAACGCTTGATACCGGGTTGTTGCGCGCCGCATCTCCCGCCTATCTCGCCGACAGCAATACCGCACCGCTCTTCATCGTCCACACCGAGCAGGACCCGATGCCCTTTAGTCAGGTCGCTGATATGACGACCCAGCTCGATGCCCTGGGTGTGACAAATTACCAGGCTCTTACACTGGCCGGGAACCAGCATTCGTTTTCCTACTGGCCTACGGTGAAAGATCAGGCGATTGGATTTCTGGGGTCCTGGTTCGCGGGCGTCCCTCCCCCTCCGCTCCCCACTCCCACGCCAACTGCGACGCCGACCGCAACGCCGACGCCAACGCCGTCGCCTTCTCCGACCGCCACGCCAGATCAAACGGCTTCGCCCGCACCGCCGCCGGTGATCGCCCCTACTCCGACCAAAATGCTGCTTAACGTCTCAACTCGGGTGCGCGTCGAGAGCGGGAGCAGCGTCATGATCGGGGGCTTCATCATCACCGGCGACGTGGCCAAGAAAGTGGCCATGCGAGCGATCGGGCCATCTCTGGCTGACGCTGGCGTGAGCGGCGTGCTCGCCGACCCGGTGCTGGAGTTATATGACTCCACCGGAAGCCTGATCGCACAAAATGACAATTGCTCTTCGCTGCCGCCGGACAGCATCCCTGCGGATTTGAAACCGACCGACGGGCACGAATCCTTCATCGCCGTCACCCTGCCTCCAGGGAGTTACACGGGAGTCCTGCGCGGAGCAAACGGCGCTTCCGGGATAGGCCTCTTCGAGCTTTACGATCTGGATCCTGCCAGCTCGCGTATTAGCAATATTTCCACCCGCGGCGACGTCGGAACCGGCAGCGACGTAATGATCGGAGGCTTTATCATCGGCGGCGCCGAGCCGACGAAAGTAATTGTGCGAGCGATCGGTCCCTCGCTCGTCGCCGAGAATATTTCGGATGCGCTGCCCGATCCACTCCTCGAACTATACGACAGCAACGGCTCGCTCATCTTCACGAATGACAACTGGCGGACCACTCAGGAACAGCAAATCATCGATTCAGGCGTCCCACCCAGCGATGACCGTGAATCGGCGATCGTGGCCACGCTGCTTCCGGGAAGTTACACGGCGACGGTTCGTGACGCTGGGCTGGCCACTGGCATAGCCCTGATCGAAGTCTACAACCAGGAGTCAAACTAAAGTTCTTGAGCGCCGGCGGAACGCAGGTGTCCCGTCCGCGCTCCCAGGAAAATGGCACACCCGCGCCAGCCTAGGCACCGTAGGTCTTGGTGAACTTCTTTTTCGACTCTGTCTCGGGTTCGGTAACGGCGGACGGTGGCGCCTCGCCCGGCGGCGAGCCAGCTGCGGGAGCGCCGGGTTCAACGTCGGGCGCTGCTCCCGAAGCGGGCGCCGGCGTCCGTCCCGGCCTCCCGCTCTGCGATGCCTCCACAAAAGCCATCTGCAGGCTCGAGAGTGCATTGCGCAGCACGGTTGATTCTTCGCTCGTTAGGTTGCCGCGGGTCTTTTCCTGAATCATCGCCAATTGGTCGATGAAGAGGCGAGCGACCTCCAGGTTGACCTCCGCCTGGCCGGTCTGCGGGTTGGGAATCTGGCCGAGAAAAAGTGCGGCATTTTGCGCCTGCATCATGACGAACTCGATGAAGCGCTGAGTCAATTCTCCGGACTGGGTGGTGGTTTGGACTTCGGCCATAATGAGTAGTGAGGTTGAGGAGTTAGGTTAGCAACGGTTAAATGTGGGACGCTGGCCTCACCGTAGCGAGAGCGTAAGGTTGTTGAAAATATTTTGCTGCCACCCTTTGCACGTCGTCTGGCGTGACCAGCCCGACCTCGTCTTCCAGCTTCCGGTAGTGGTCAAAACCGAGGCCATAGAGCTCGTCGAGCGCCACCATGTAAGCGAAGGAGTCGTTGCTTTGGTTGGCAATTCGTTGCTGGCCGATGAGCTTTTTCTTCGCCCGCGTCAACTCTTCGTTCGTTAGGCCGGCAGCGGCCAGCTTTCCAATCTCATCGAGAAGCGCGGCCGTGACCGGCTTGAGCTTGGCGGGGTCCGTCCCGAGATAAAAGGCGAACAACCCCGGAACCAGTCCCTGCATCTGGCTTGTGCCCACGTAATAGGCCAGCCCCATCTCCTCGCGGATGCGGACGAAAAAGCGCGATCCGAGATCGCTGCTCGCTTCGTCGATCAGCTCCAGCGCGTAGCGATCCGGGCTAAACAGGCCGGCGCCACGGTACCCGACCATCAGGACGCCCTGAGCCTTCTCTTTCACTTCCTCGACCGCGATCGTCTTCGCGAGCCGGGGCGGTGACGGCGCGTCGGTCAGGGCGAGTTCACCCGCAGGCATCGCGCTGAGTATTTGCTCGAAAAGTTGCTTCACCTCAGCGGCCTTCACACTGCCGAAAACAGAGATGACGCCATTCTTCGCCACGAGATAACGCGTGCGGAAAGCGAGCAGATCCTTCTGCGTAAGCTGTGCGACTGCTTCCGGTGTCCCTTTCGCCCGCAGGGCGTAGGGATGCTGGCCGAAAAGCGCGGCCCGCAGGATGTTGCGCGCGACCGTTGTCAGCTGTTCTTCGTCATCGCGGAGACCGGCGAGCTGCACTTCCTTTTCCCGGGCGACGGCTTTTTCGGGCATCGTGGCGTTGAGCAAAATGTCGCCAAGCACCTCCGCGCCGAGTCGCAGATCGGGTTTGGTGACCTCAAGCGAAATGTTGAAGCTGTTATTGCCCGCATCGCTCCCGAGGGTGCCGCCGACGGCCTCGATCGTGTCGGCAATCTGCTCGGCGGTGCGGGTTTTGGTTCCCTTCACCAACACCTTGGCCATCAAGCGGGTCAGGCCGCTGGTCGCCCGCGTCTCGGCGAGCAAACC
>DATMNS010000209.1:0-3650 GCA_035568735.1 Chthoniobacterales bacterium
CGTTCGGTTTTTCGCGAAAACGAACCACCCGAAAGATGTCGTTAGGCGCGGAGCCGCCCGGGAGCGGGGCGGGCGCTCCCTGCTCGATGTAGCCGAACCCCGGGCACGCCCAGGTCGGCTTGATTCCGATCGTAACGAGCGCACCCGTCGTCTCGGCGGCGCGCGCGGCGGTGCTCATGGTTTTCTGGAAGGCGGCCTGGTCTTTGATGATGTGATCCGCGGGCAGGACGAGCATCGTGGCCCGATGATCGCGGGCCGCGACCCACGCCGTGGCGAGCGCCACCGCCGCCGCGGTGTCGCGTTTCGACGGTTCGGCCACGATGTTTTCGGGCGGGAGACCGGGAAGCAACTCCCGCACGGCCGCCTCCTGCTCGACGTTCGTCAGGATGAGAATCCGCTCGTTAGGGACGAGCCCTGCGAGACGGTCGATCGTTTCTTCGAGCAAGGTCTTTTCCGAAACCAGTTTCAACAACTGCTTGGGCCGCGCCCGCCGGCTGAGCGGCCAAAAACGTTCGCCGCTACCTCCCGCCAGGATGAGCGCGTAGAGCGGTTTCGTCATAGGGAAAAAATGAGCGAGTGAGGATCTGACCGAAGATTTTTCCCGTTTCTTTTTTCAGCGACGGGCGCTATAAGGTTAGGCGATGTCCATTTCGTTATCCATTCCAAAAACGGCGGAAACGCTGCCGTTGGACGGACTCTTGACCCTGACGCAGGCGGCCTTCGGTCTCGGCCTCGGGTTGCTCATAGCCGAACGCTTGAACCGGCCCGCCCGGCAGGCCACGGCGATTGCGCTCGTCTCGCTCGGCACTCTCGCCGTCATTCCACTCCTCGTGAAAAAGGCGATGGAACGGATTAATCACCCTGCTTCCGATCGCGTCATGCGACGGCGCCTGCGTTCGATCCGCGGAGATTCGGGTTACGGATCCGAGCGCGACATCTACTAAGAATTCCGGTGGGCGTTTCGCTCTACGAAACGCCGCCCTCCGCGTGGATCGCGGATTGACCACGACATTTTTCCCTCGCGCTTCGCGAAGCGAAGCCTCCCCAACATGCGCCGCTCGAGCCTTGCTTGATCGCCCGGCTTCGCCGAAGTAAGTCCACCCGATGACCGCCCGTCCCGACTCCTCGACCCGCAACGCCCTGCGCGAAAGGTGCGAAGCCATTCTCCAGGAGGAAGAAATCCTGCGCGAGGGCGGGGGCAAGGTTGGCCAGGACCGGCAGCGGAAAATGGGAAGGCTTCCGGCCCGGGAGAGGATCGCGCACCTGCTCGATCGCGGTGCGGACTTTTTCGAAATTGGGTTATGGGCCGCCTACAAGATGTACGAGCAATGGGGCAGCGTCCCCGCGGCCGGCGCAGTCGCCGGCATCGGCCAGGTCGCCGGCATCCCGTGCATGATCATCGCGAATGATGCGACGGTGAAAGCCGGCGCCTTTTTTCCCCAGACCGCCAAGAAGCTCATCCGCGCGCAACGGATCGCCTTCGAATGCGCGCTGCCGATCATCTACCTGGTTGATTCCTCGGGCGTTTTCCTCCCGATGCAGGACGAAATTTTTCCGGATGAAGACGACTTCGGCCGGATCTTTCGCAACAACTCCGTCATCTCCGCCGCGGGCCTTCCGCAATTCGCGGCGATCATGGGCAACTGTGTCGCGGGCGGCGCGTATCTGCCGGTGCTCTGCGACAAGGTGCTCATGACCGAAGGCAGCGGTCTCTACCTTGCCGGGCCGTCGTTAGTCAAAGCCGCCATCGGCCAGATCGTCGACGCGGAGGAGCTCGGCGGCGCCCTGATGCATGCGGAAGTCAGCGGCACGGTCGACTTCCATGAGAAAGACGATCCGTCTTGCCTGAAGCGTTTGCGCTCGCTCGTCGCGCATCTGCCGGAAGCCGAGGCCGCGAAGAAGAATGGCGCGGAGAAAAAGCCCACCGCTCCGGCCAACGACCCCCATGCGGTTTACGATTTGATCGACCTCGAAGGCCAGAAGCAATACGACGCCCGCGATCTGCTCGCCTCAGTTATCGATACGGATTCGCTCGATGAATACAAAGCCGATTATGGCAAGACGCTCGTCACCACCTACGCCCGCATCGGCGGACATTCAGTCGGCATCGTGGCCAACCAGCGTCACCAGGTCCGCACGAAAAAAGCCGGAATCCAGATGGGCGGCGTCATCTACTCCGATAGCGCCGACAAGGCGGCGCGCTTCGTCATGGATTGTAACCAGACCGGGTTGCCGATCATTTTTTTCCAGGATGTGACCGGCTTCATGGTGGGGCGCGATGCGGAACAAAGTGGGATCATTCGCAGCGGCGCGAAGCTCGTCAACGCGGTCAGCAATTCGATCGTGCCGAAAATCACGATCGTGGTCGGCGGTTCCTTTGGTGCGGGCAACTATGCGCTCTGCGGCAAGGCCTACGATCCACGTTTCATTCTCGCCTGGCCGAATGCGCGCTACGCCGTGATGGGCGCAGCGCAGGCCTCCGACACGGTTTTCTCCGTTCTCGCGAGATCGCGCGAACGCGGCGACAAAAAAGCGACGCCCGAAGAGCTGGAGCAGTTGCGCGCCAAGGTGAAGGAAACCTACGAAGAGCAAACCGACATTCGTTACGGCGCGGCGCGGGGCTGGCTCGACGCCATCATCCAGCCGCACGAGACGCGCGACGTGCTCATGAAGTTGTTAGGCTACGTCGCCCGCCCGATGCCGAAGGCTCGTTTCCACATGGGCGTGGTCCAGACCTAGCACGGCGAAGTCGCGCCGAAGAGACGGCGCTTCGGCCTCATCTAGCCATCATGAATTGAGAAATGAGCGCGAATCACAGACCAACACTTTTTCCTACCCTAACGTTTAGAATTTTTTAGACACCTCAAAGTAAAGGAAACGGCCATAGGGGTCGTAAACCGAGAGGTCGGTATTATTGTTAGCCCCATCAACGGTGGGTGGCACTCTATCGAAGATGTTGTTGCATCCAAAAGCAACTGTAAGCCCGTCCACCAGACGGCTGAAGGGATTGATTGTCCTCTCGGGCGCCGCGACACTATTTGCCCCGGCCACGATTCCCTTGGAGTCCTTGGCATCTTGCGAGTAGGACGGCGCGGCCGCCTCGGGCTTGGCCCGGAACTCATATTGGAGCCTCATGTCGAAGGTGAGATAATCGCCGATTTTCATGAACGAGAACTGGTCCTCGTGCTCCGGATCGCGACCCTGTGCGTTGTCCAAGCCCGGAAGATAGTTCATATTGATTGCCGCGCTCGCTCCCTCATAACTGTAGCGGGCCAGGGCGGTGATTCTGTAGTTCGGGTTGGCGCCGCCTCCCTCGGGAAAGTCGAGGCCATTGATATTGTAGTAGGCGCTCTGCGGGTATGTCTTGGTTTCATTCAGGGTAAACATGACCGCGTTGACGCCTAATTGCGCCTGGCCATAGCGGTGCAGATCCCAATCGTAGCTTGCGCTGAAGTCGACGCCTTCGATGTGGCGCGCGGCGATGTTAATCAGCGTGTCCTTAACGTAGACCGAGGCGAGGTTGCCAGATAACTGGCCGGGCGCTGTCACAGGTCTGGATCCGATCTGACCTGGGAAGTTATTGAAGGCCACAAGATTGGCATAAGGTTACGCTGGACCGAGGGCTTGCACGCTGTCAAGAATGATAGTGG
>DATMNS010000210.1:0-4753 GCA_035568735.1 Chthoniobacterales bacterium
ATCGGGCCATTCCGGCGGTTGTTCGTCTTCCTTGTTCTCCTTGCTCGAGAGACGGCGAATCGGCTTGCCGTGCGCGTCGAGAATCTCCAGGGTCACTTCGCCTTTCGGTGCTTCCTTGAAGTAGTAGTCGATGATCGCGCCGGAAGGCGGATTGGTCCCGGCTGGCTGCCGCGAATCGATCTCGCCCGGATAATGGAGACGCACCGCAGTCTGCGGTTGGTACAAGGTCATGTCGGCTTGCGCGAGCTGCGCGTTGACCTGGCGCAACGGCGTCAAATCGTCGAGCACCCAGAAGGATCGGCCGTGTGTCGCCACCACGAGGTCGTCGTCTTTCACCACCAGATCGTGAATCGGCGAAGTCGGCAGATTCATCTGCAACGGCTGCCAATGTCCGCCGTCGTCGAAGGAAACATAGACCCCAAGTTCCGTGCCGGCATAGAGCAGCCCGCGCCGCTTGGGATCTTCGCGCACCGCGTGCACGTAGGCGCCGTCCGGAATCCCGTTGACGATCGCGGTCCAGTTCCGGCCGGTGTCAGTCGTCTTGAAAATGTAGGGCTTGAAGTCATCCAGCCGATGGCGATCAACTGCGACGTAGGCGCCGGCGGCATCGAAGGGCGAGGGATCGATCAGACTAACGAGACTCCATTCCGGCATGTTCGGCGTGACCCGGGCCCAGGTTGCGCCGTCATCTGTCGTCACGTGGACTAGCCCGTCGTCCGTCCCGGCCCAGAGCATCCCTTTTTTCAAGGGCGATTCCGCGAGCGCGAAAACAACGTCGTAATATTCGACACTCGTGATGTCGTTTTGGATCGGGCCGCCGCTGGGCTGCTGTTTGCTCTTGTCGTTGCGGGTCAGGTCCTCGCTGATCGCGGTCCAGCTTTCGCCGTGATCGGTGGATTTGAAAACGGCTTCCCCGGCAGTGTAGATCGTCTCCGGATCGTGTGGCGAAAGGAGAAGCGGTGAGACCCACTGGAACCGATGTTTCAAATCGCTCGCTCCATGCCCGGAATGATCGAGCGGCCAGACACTGATGTCCTGGGATTGCTCCTTCGATTTGTCGTAGCGCGTGATGTAGCCCTCGCTGTTGGAATAAATGATGTGCCAGTCGCGCGGGTCGGGCACGACGAAGCCGCACTCGCCGCCGCCGGCCTGGAACCAATCTTCGCGCCCGATCACACCGCTTTCGCTGCGACTCGCGATCCCGACGTTCGAGTTGTCCTGCTGCGCGCCATAGATGTGATATGGAAACGCGTTGTCCACCGCGACGTGATAAAACTGCGCGGTCGGCTGATTGTTCTCCGTCGTCCAGGTCTGGCCGCCATCGATCGAGATGCTGGCGCCGCCGTCGCTCGCGTTGGCGATGCGGTCGGGATTTTTCGGATCAATCCAGAGCCCGTGATGATCGCCGTGACGCGCGGGAAGGAGATTGAACGTCTTGCCGCCATCGACCGAACGGAAGAGTCCGGTGTTCAGCACATAGACCGTATCGGGCGCGCGCGGGTCCGCGTAGATTTTGCTGAAATACCAGGCACGCTGGCGGAAGCGAAGATCGTCGTTAATCCTGGTCCAGTTATCGCCCCCATCTTCCGAGCGGAAAATCCCGCCTTCCTTCGCTTCGATGACGGCGTAAATCCGATCGGAATCTCCACCCGAAACGCTCACGCCGATGCGCCCGAGGATGCCGTCCGGCAAACCATGTCCCTTGAGTTGCTGCCAGGTAGTTCCACCGTCGATCGAACGATAAAGCCCGCTGCCTTCGCCGCCGCTCGAGAAAAACCAGGGCTGCCGGCGGGCCTGCCAGAGCGCCGCGAAGAGCGTGTTTGGATTATGCGGGTCGAAGACGACGTCGATCGCACCGGTGTTTTCGTCTTTGCTCAGGACTTTCGTCCACGTCTTGCCGCCGTCGGTTGTGCGAAAGATCCCGCGCTCCGCATTTGGCCCGAAGGCGTGCCCGACCGCCGCCACGAAAACGATGTCCGGATTATCCGGATTGACGATAAGCGCACCGATATGGCGGCTGTCTTTCAGGCCGACGTTGCGCCAATTCTTGCCCCCATCGACCGATTTATAAACCCCGTCGCCGTAAGTAATATTACCCCGCAGCGCCGGTTCGCCGGCTCCGGCATAAATCGTGTTGTGGTCGCTTGGCGCGACGGCTATCGCGCCGATCGAAGAAGTCGAATGTTGCTTGTCGAAGACCGGCGCCCAATTGCCTCCGCCGTCGGTCGTTTTCCAGACTCCGCCGGCGACTCCGCCGAAATAATAGGTGTCCGGCTCGCCTGGAACCCCTTCGATCGCAATCGCCCGACCCCCGCGGAAGGGTCCGATCTCGCGCCACTTCATTCCACTCCAGAGTTTGCCGTCAAACTGCGCTTTGTTTTCACCTTTCGGCTCGGCCGCGTTGGCCGGAGTCGGGCTCGGGGCCGCGGCCGCGGCGGGCGCAGGCGTGGGGCTGGGCGAGGCGGCCTTCGTTTTGGCCGGCCTCGCGCCGTCGACGCTGATGAGACCAAGGGAGCAACCGAGAGCCAAACTGAACAACAGCGCACGCTCTACGCTCCTGAAATGATTAAGCATCGCACAGTGTGGAACTGTTCGGCTGGCCTTCAACTGGAATGTCTTTCCAGCCGGACGAGCAACTTTTTCCGTCGGCCCGCGCCACCGCCCCACGGGCCGCAAGGGGCAGGGCAGGAAGGTCAGAGACGTTTTCGGCGGGCTGATTCCATGATCAATTTCTGGAGTCGTCTGCGGCGCGTTTCTTCCCGTTTCGCGCTCACCACCCACCAGCCGACAGTTTTTCGGTAAGAGGGTGGCTGTGCCTGGAAGAATTTCCAAGCGTCCCGGTTCTTCCGCAGCGTGCTCGCATATGGCTTGGGCAGCTCCTTGCTTCGCTGTTCGTACGAATAGATGCCTGATTTGTTTTCCCGTCGCGCGGCAAACGCCGCACGTCCGGCCGGTTGCATTCGCTTCTCGCGAGTCAGCAGCTCCGCCCGTCGGATATTGACGGCGCTCCAAACGCTGCCTGGCCGGCGCGGCGTGAAGCGAATCATGTAGCTCGCGTCATCGATCCGTTTCCGGATGCCATCGATCCAGCCCACGCAAAGCGCTTCGTCCACCGATTCCGGCCAGGTGATGCTCTGCTCCTCGGTGTGCTTCTTGTAAAAGCCAATCCAGAGTTCCCGCGCCGTGAAATGATTTTGGCGAAGCCATTTCCGCAGATCGGCCGGGGTAGGAAAGAAGACGATTTCCATATCGCAGCTCGCTGCGATGTTATTCTGCGCAAGAGCGCAGGATCGCGCCAACAACTTTCGCCCCGAGGGCCGTTAACGCTTCCTGCCTTTAGGCCGGCCGCTCTTCCCGCGGTAAGCGGCGATAATCTCGCGGATCATCGGGCCGAAGCGCTCCTTTAATTCGGCGCATCGGGTGGTGCTGTGCATCTCCACTCCCTTGCGCTCGCTGCGGATGAGGCCGGCTTCGCGCAGGATCTTGAAATGTTGCGAGAGGGTGGATTTGGGCAGGGCCTTTTTGGCCACGATCAGAAAATTTGAGCAAGTCTGCGCGCAGTCCGCGCCTTCGATCTCGGCAAAGATCTGCATTCGCACTGGATCGGAGAGCGCGTAGAGGATGCCCTCGACGCTGATGTCCCGGGCGGCGGGATGGTGGAGTGGTCGCACAAATATTCCTTAGCACCGACTTGACAAATAGTCCATTAGTTCACATGTTGTGAACTAGTGAACAAAACGGCGGCGCTGCCCCCGGCGCGGCGATTCGCCAAACAACCAACCAAACAAAATTCATGAACAAATTATCGAACAAAGTCGCAGTCGTCACGGGAGCCTCGAAAGGAATCGGGGCCGCCATCGCCCAGGCACTCGCCGCCGAAGGTGCCGCGGTCGTCGTCAACTACGCCTCGAGCAAAGCCGGGGCGGAAGCCGTCGTTGCCGCCATTACCAACGCCGGGGGCAAAGCAATTGCCGTCGGCGGTGACGTTTCGAAGGCCGCCCAGGCCCAGGGAATCGTCGACGCGGCGATCAAAAACTACGGTCGCCTCGACATCCTCGTGAACAACTCTGGCGTCTACGAGTTCAGCCCGATCGAAGACTTCACCGAAGAGCAGTTTCACCGGCTGTTTAACATCAACGTGCTCGGACTCCTGCTCACTACCCAGGCCGCGATCAAGCATCTCGGGGAAGGCGCCAGCATCATCAACATTGGCTCCGGGGTCACCCGCATCACTCCTCCGAACACCGCGGTTTACTCGGGAACCAAAGGCGCCGTGGACGCCATCACGGGTGTGTTCGCGAGGGAATTCGGGCCAAAGAAGATCCGCGTCAATTCGATCAACCCCGGCATCGTCCAAACCGAAGGTACGACCTCCGCCGGCTTCATCGGCTCTGACTTCGAGCAGGCCCTCGTCGCGCAGACCCCGCTCGGCCGCGCCGGCCAACCGGGCGACATTGCCTCCATCGCCGTCTTTCTTGCCTCGGACGACTCTGCCTGGCTCACCGGCGAGAGGTTGATCGCGAGCGGCGGTCTTCGCTAATATCGGAAGGACGCAGGTTGCCGCCGGGGGCTGCAACGGGCAGTTCCCGGGAAATGGGGTCGCCAAACAGATATTTAGTGGACCGTCTCTCCCGGGAAGCAGGCGGAGCGCCCGCTCTGCAATTCGGGATCACGATGGCTCGGCGGTGCAGCGGACGCGGCGGGCCGCGTAGTAGGACCCCAGCACGACGAGCGCGGCGATCGCCTGCGCGAT
>DATMNS010000211.1:0-18069 GCA_035568735.1 Chthoniobacterales bacterium
GTAGGCAACCACAGCAACACGGTTCTCAGCCCGCAGTGGGGTCTGCTCATCGGCGACACGACCGGCGACGGCACGGTCAATGCCGGCGACATCGGCCAGACCAAATCCCAGTCGGGCCAGCCGGTCACCGCCTCCAACTTCCGGGAAGACGTGACGGTCGACGGCAGCATCAACGCCGGCGATATCGGACTCGTTAAGTCAAAATCGGGCACCGGTTTGCCGTAGCCTCGGCCTTCGGCGCTCATCCGAGGCAGAGTTTGACCTTTATCCGGTCGCATTTTTCGCGCTCGTTGCCCCTTGGCGAGGATGTTTCTGCTGAAGAGTCGGCCACGGATCTTCTTTACCTTGGTGGATTGCCGATGAAAGCTCATCGGCGGTTTCATCCTCGGAGCGGTGGCAGCTCCAAGACCGTCGCAGGATACGCAAGCCACTGAGATTGCCAGTACTGGCCCAGCGCCGACTAAACTAACTCTCGCGACGCCGCGGCCCTCGTCACGTTGCCGCCGGGAATCATAGCCGCCTAACGAACAGTCAGGATGACGCCACTTGCTGACCGGCCTCAGCCGCCCGCGGCGACGCGCAGGAATTCGAGTCGATCGTTTTCCCGCAAATTCTGCGTCGCCCACTCGCGGCGACGCAGCGCGGCGCCGTTCAACTCCACCAGCGTCGTCTCCGGTGCAAGCGCGAGCCGCTGAATCAGGTCGTGGACCGTGCCGCCATCTTCACTCTCGGCACGCTCGCCGTTCACGAAGATTTTCACCGCGTGCTCAGGGCCTGGTCCCAGTCCTTCCAAACCGGCTCAAAGCCGCGCCGACGCAGGACACTGGCGACCTCCGCCGGGGAACGCTCGTCGCTGACCTCGAACTGACCGGTCGCAAGCGCGTCGATCCCCGCATCGGGCGGCAGGATCCGACCGCGCACCGTCTGGTGGACGGCGTGCCGCCCCTGGCCGGTGTAGCCGCCCGGTTCAGTATGGCTCCCCGAGCTCATGATCGTTACGCCTAACGACGCCAGCGCATCGCGCAGCGGGGCGCGCTCGCGCGTGCTGAGGACGATGCCGACCTGCGGAAAGCAAATCCGAAAAGCGCAAACCAGCTGCGCCAACTCGCGTTCGCCTAACGAGAAGGGCGGGACAAATCCTCCCGCCGCCGGCCGGAGGCGCGGCAGACTAACGGTGAGGTTGGATTGCCAGCAATGCCTGAGCAAATACTCGAGATGAGCCGCGAGCGAGAGCGCTTCCGGTCGCCACGGCGCCAAACCGAACAACGCCCCGATCCCGATCCGGCGGAAACCGGACGCGGAGGCGCGCTCCGGACAGTCGAGTCGCCAGTTGAAATTGCGCTTCGGGCCCGCCGTGTGCATCTCTGCATAGACCCCGCGATGGTAGGTCTCCTGATAAACGACGAGGCCCTCCGCTCCCGCTTCAACCAGCGGCTTGTACTCCGCCGTTTCCATTGGTCCCAGCTCGAGTGAGATCGAGGGAAAAAGTGGCACCAACGCGCGAATGCAATCGGCGAGATAACTGCCGCTGACAAACTTCGGATGCTCCCCCGCCACCAGCAGCACCTGCCGAAATCCCTGCCCCGCCAGATGCCGCGCTTCCGCGACCACCTGCTCGACCGTCAGGGTAACGCGCAGGATCGGGTTATCGCGCGAGAACCCGCAGTAGCGGCAATTGTTGATGCATTCGTTGCTCAGGTAGAGCGGTGCAAACATGCGCATCGTGCGCCCGAAATTTTGCCCGGTCAGCTCGCGCGCCTGCCGTGCCATCCGCTCGAACACCGCCTCGTCGTTAGGCTCGAGGAGCGAGGCAAAACGCCGCAACAGCGGCGATTGCGCCGGCGGCAACTGATCGAGGATGGGGGCAAAGGACATTCCGGCAATTTCGCTTCTCCCGCCGGAATCGCAATTGCGCCGCCTGCGTTGTAGGATTTTCGCCGTGACCAAGCCGAAGTTTATCCCCCTGCCGCCGCGTGAGTTCCTGAGCGATGACGAAGTGCTGCGGCGGGCGGCCGATTTTCATTTGGAAATGGCGCGTCGCCGCACGGTGCGCGATTTTTCCGATCGACCGATCTCCCGCGCGGTGATCGAAAATTGCCTGCGCACCGCGGGGAGCGCGCCGAACGGCGCCAACCTGCAACCATGGCATTTTGTGGCGGTGAGCGATCCTGGCTTAAAGCACGAAATCCGGGTTGCGGCGGAAGCGGAGGAGAAGGAATTCTACGAACACCGTGCGCCTAACGAATGGCTGGAGGCGCTGGCCGCGCTCGGGACCAACGCGCACAAGCCCTTTCTCGAGATCGCCCCCTGGCTGATCGCGATCTTCGCGCAGCCTTATCGCCTTCTGCCCAACGGACAGCGGATGAAGCATTACTACGCGACGGAATCGGTCGGCATCGCAACCGGTCTTCTGGTCGCGGCCGTTCACCGGGCCGGCCTGGTCTCGCTCACGCACACGCCGAGCCCGATGAGCTTCCTGAACAAACTTCTCCACCGGCCGGCACACGAAAAGCCCTTTCTCCTCCTCGTGGTCGGTCATCCAGCGGCGGCGGCGGTCGTGCCCGATATCGAGCGCAAACCGCTCGCCGAGATCAGTTCGTTTATCGGTTGACGGGCGCTAGAACGCGAAGCGCAGTCCCGAGCGCACCATGCCGAAATTGTTGTGATCGCCGTTGACCACGTTCCAGCTGAAATCGTTGATGATTCCGATATGGGGCGTGACGCGGACTTCGAAGCCGGCGCCAAACTGGCCCATGCCCTCGGTGTCGCCATCATGCCGGAAGTCGCGGGCGACCAGGTCTTCGACGCGCGAGCCATTAAAGATCGCACCGCCGCCGGCGTAGGCGTAAGGCGCAATCCGCGTGTTCGGAATTGGATAGCGAAAAATCAGATTAGCTGAGGCCTGACCCACCACGTCGTTCAGATCGAGGAGAAAGCCTTCCACGCCCACTCCGAGATAACGACTGAACATGTAGTTGGCGTCGATGCCCCCGCCCCAGGCGTGATCCGCGTCGAGGTAGCGATCGGTGCGATAGGGTTCGCCGGTAAAGGCATAGGCGCCGAAGAGATCGATATTCCATTCCCGATTCCGATACCAATCCTCGGTGGATTGAGAGGTCGACTGCTGCGCTTCCTTGCCGGTTGTCTCCACCGGTCCGGCCTGGCTGCCGGCAACGAACATCATGACCGCGAACAAACTGACGATAAATTTTTTCATTCCCTTTTTCTCCCTGGTTAATTGTTTCGACAGGCGGCGCCGGAATTCCCTGAAACGCGCCCTTCAACTTCCAAACGGAATCAAACGTCCTTCTGGATGTCATCATCCTTGCAGAGGAAGACAGCGCCGCAACCGCCCCGGTTACGCGGCTTTTTTAACCTTCTCCGAACAAAGGAATTGACTCGGAAAAAATTTCTATGTCTTCAGTTCGGCGCCGGTGTTCGCGTCGGTGACGATGAATTTTTCGTGATGAAAGGTCGGGTCGGCCCGGAACATCAGGCGGCCGGCATAACGCCGCTCCAGTTCCACGAGCAACTCTTCGTCCTCTTCTTTCAAGCGCTTCAAGACCTCGGGATTGAGGATCACGCGGATGTCGTGAATCGAGTCCTGGTATTTTCGCATCACGGCGTTCAAGGCGCGATGGACTTCCACACTGGTGCTCATGGTCGTCTTGACCACGCCGCGGCCCTCGCAATAGGGGCAGTTTTGATAAATCGAATCGCTCAGGCTTTCCTGCGCGCGCTGCCGCGTCATCTCCATCAAACCTAACGAGGAAAGGGGTAGGACGTGCGTCTTCGCCTTGTCCCGCTTCAGCCGCTCGCGCATCCGGCTGTAAACCAGCTGTTGATCGCGGCGGTTCTTCATATCGATGAAATCGCCGATGATCAGCCCGCCGATGTTGCGCAGACGCAGTTGGCGCGCGATCTCGTCGGCTGCTTCGAGATTGGTTTGCAGAATCGTCTTCTCCACATCGCGCCCGCCTTTGTTGCGCCCGGTGTTCACATCCACCGCGACGAGCGCTTCGGTTTCGTCGATCACGATATAGCCCCCGCATTTCAGCCAGACCTGGCGATGAAAGGCGTCGTCGATTTGTTTCTGCACCCCGAAGGTTTCGAAAATCGGCGCAGCGCCATCATAATATTTGATCCGGCTCTTCGCGCGGCGCGAGATTTCGCCGACCATCTGCGCCATCCGTTCGACCGCGGCGTGGTCATCGCACAACACTTCGTCGATCTCGTCGGTCAGAAAATCACGCACCGTCCGGTCCACCAGATCGGGCTCCTCGAAGACGCGCGCGGGCGCGGGCAATTCTTTAATCTTCTGCTCGATCTTCGACCATTGCTCGAGGAGAAAACGCAGATCCCTGACGAAATAGCGGGCGCGCTGACCTTCACCCACGGTGCGGAAGATGACTCCGATCCCGTCGGGAATCTCAAGTTCGCGCAGGATCTTGCGCAAGCGCGCACGCTCTTTTGGATCTTCGATCTTGCGCGAGATGCCACTGCGATCGCTAAATGGCATGAGCACCAGGTAACGACCGGCGAAGCTGAGATTGGTCGAAACGCGCGGGCCCTTGGTCCCGATCGGTCCCTTCGTCACCTGCACGATGACCTCGGAGCCAACCGGATAAATTTCGGGAATATCCCTCGCCACCAGGCGCTTTTTCGACCGTTTCTGGTCGGGCCGCTCGATCTCTTCGATGCCACTGTCGAGCGCGGCCGGGATCGCGTCCCAGAAATGGAGGAAGGCGTTCTTTTCGAGGCCGATGTCGACAAACATCGCCTTCAGGCCAGGCTCGATATTCTTGACCCGGCCCTTGTAGATGCTGCCGGCGATGTTGCGCGAGCTGTCGCGCTCGACGCTATACTCCTCGAGCTGGCCATCCTCGAGCAGGGCGACACGCCGCTCGAGTTTCTCCACGCTGATAATCAATTTGTTGCCGGTCTTGCGACGCGACAGTCCTAGAATTCGTTTTACGTGTTCGATCATAATGCTGCAAATTTTTCGAAGTCATCGCGGGGCTTCCGGTGCTGAACTTCATGGGTTAAATTCAATAGGCCAGCCGCGCGCGTTTCGCCGGAGTCGGCGTCGGAGCGGCGGGGCGTGGACGGCTGTTAAACAGACGCTCAAAAAAGTTGCGCGGACGTGGCGGCGCCGGAGTGGCAACTGGCAGGGCGCGCAGGGCGCGTTTCGGCTGCTGCGCATTTTGTACTTTGCCCCGCGCATCGGCTTCCGGTTCGACATCGGGCGAAGCGTTGTCGTTCGCCAATTGCACAACGGCGCTTTGGCTGGTATCGGCGCCTTCTTCGTCCTCGCTGCCGAGATTACCTCCAGTGTAGCTGACTGCCTTGATCAATTGGAGCGGATTGGCCTTATGTGCGGGCGCGAGCCAGGCGACATGCATATCGAACTTTCCTGCATCCTGCGCGAGAGTGCGTTCGAGGATGCGTGTAGCGATCGGGCCTGCGACCTCGCCACCGTGCCCAGAGGCGCCCTGCACCATCACTGCGACGACATACTTCGGATGGTCAAATGGCGCGAAACACGCAAACCACGCCACGTTTTCCTCGTGGCCACGGTCGGTTGCCTGCGCAGTGCCAGTTTTCCCAGCCACTACGACGTCTTTCAGACGCGCGCGGCCACCCGTTCCTCCGTCTTCGTTGACAACTTTCCAGAGCCCTTGGCGCACAAGATCGATATCCTGCGGCGAAACTTCCTGTCGCAGATCGGAGCGGACGCGCGGTGTTTGCGAAACGGCAGGTTTGCCATGCTCGTCCAGCATCGGCGAGCCGTCCTGGTTCAAAACTTTGTCGACCAGGCGTGGGTAATAACACGTTCCACCGTTGGCGGCGGCAGCATAAGCCATCGCCAATTGCAGCGGCGAAACAAGCGTGTAGCCCTGGCCGATCGAAACATTGGCCGTTTGCGCCTGCGTCCACCTTTCCCGGGGATGGTGAAGTTGCATCCACTCAGGGCCCGGCATATTGCCGGTTTGTTCGCCTGACAGTTGCAGGCCCGACTCTTCGCCGATTCCCAACATCTTACCAACGACGTCAATCGACTGAATGCCAGCCGCGTTTCCGTACTGGTAGAAAAACGAGTCGCATGACACCTTGATTGCATCGGCAAGTCCGATGGTTCCGTGCGTGTAATGTTTTTCGGCTACCCAGCATCGGAAAAAGTGATCGCCGTAACTCACACCGCCGCCGCAATTGTATTTCGCGTTCGAGAGGTCTTTGGGACCGCGCAAACCGGCGAACGAGGTAATTAACTTGAACGTCGATCCCGGCGGCAGCGCGCTGATGGCCCGGTTCACGAGTGGGTCGCCTTCGTCTTTCTGCAGCGCCTGCCAATCCTTCGCTTTGATGCTCGGAATAAATGTATTGGGATCGAATGACGGCACCGACGCCATCGCGAGGATATTCCCGTTGTTTGGATCGACAACGACCGCGCCGGCTCGGCTTACCGCGCGCAATGCTTCCTCCGCGATCGCCTGGATGCGCGCATCGAGTGTCAGATAAACATTCGCGCCTTGTTTGGGCGGCTCTTCCCGTAAGAGCCCGTCGATCGTTCCCTTGGCGTTGCGTCGCATCACCCGGATGCCGGGCTGGCCGCGCAAAAATTCGTCCATCGTTTTTTCGATGTTCGATTTTCCCTCCGCGTCGCCCTGGTAAAAAGTGTACTTCTTCGCTTGCTCAGTGTTCGTGTCGTTAGGCGCACCGACATAGCCTAACAAGTGCGAAGCGAGCGCGCCATAAACATAGGAACGCACCGGCTTGATCGCGATGTCCACTCCCGGCAACCCAACATCGTGCTCGGAAAATTTCGCCATCGTCTCGAAATCGATGTCCTTGATGTAGGAATAGGGAACCTCGGTGTCGTTGCGGTAATGCTTTTGCAGCTGGTTCGCGTTGTAGTCGCGCGCCAGGTCAAGATCCTCGAGGCGGGGAACGACGCCGTCGTTCACGATGCGCACAATGTCCGGCTCCTTCAGATCCTTCGGCATCCCGCTGATCGTCGCGCGGTAGCGCGTCTCGGGCGGCCGGCCGTAGCGTTGCCGGTAACCTTTCACCATCTCGGGCAGGTAAAAATCGACCTCGTAGCTGGCGCGATTCTGCACCAGAGCGACGCCGTTGCGATCGCGGATCTCGCCGCGAATCGACGGGATCCGCACCGTCGCTTCCGAGCTGCTTTGGACGCGCGCCGTCCATTCGTAGCCGCGCGCCACCTGCACCCACCACAGCCGGAGGACGAGCGCCCCGAGCCCAAGGAGCATGCAGAGGCCGAGAAACTGGAGGCGCAGAGCGGGCTTAGCGCGACGCATATTCATCGAAGCCCTCCTCTCGCGGAACATAGGGATTATTCGTCAGGCGGGAAATCCAGTCGAGCGACCAGAAAACGAGCGGGGCCATCAACATCGCGAGGAGGCCGGGCCCGCCGATTTGCCACCAGACCTCGTGGTTAAAAATGAGGGAGCCGCGGCGAAACGAAATCATAAGATATTGGGCGAGGAGAATAAGTGACGTGCAGACGCCGCTGAGGACACAATGCACTTCCCACCGCCCGCGGTTAAACAAGGGCTTGAGACCGTGCATGATGGCGGCAAGCACCGCGTAGAGGAGTATCGACCATCCGAACGAGATTTCAACATGCGCGTCCAGCACCTGCACCGTCATCGCGTCCCACAAAAAACCCGCGATAAAAGCAAGCGCCAGCATGAGCGGAAGGGGCAGCGCCATCGCGCCATAAAAGACGATGACCGGCACGATGTAAACGTGCGCGTTGAACATCCACTCGAGCGGCGGAATGAAAATTTCCGCGATTTGCGCGACGAAGACGAGCGCGACAAGGACGAGGAAGAAGATCATGGCGGAAATGACGAAGGGCGAAGGACGAAGGACGAAGGAATGACAAAGCCTGAACGGCCGGCACGCGTTCGGGCTTCGTCATTTGTCATTCCTTCGACCTTCGTCATTGGGAATTCGGCATTCTCTTCTCTCATTTTCTCCCGATCACCACGAAGACATCTTCCAGCTTCGCCAAATCCACGGCCGGCGCGAGTTTGGCCTGGCTGTCGAGCGCGCGGACCTCAAAGCTGCGGACAGTCCCGACAAAAAGCCCGGACGGAAAAACCCCGCCGACGCCCGATGTATAGACCTTTTGACCCGGTTTCAGTTCCGCTTGTTTGGAGAGATAATTCAAGTCGAGCCTTGGGGTCAGACTCCCGGCCACTCGCTCCCCGGTGACAATCCCCTGCTCGCGCGTGCCCTCGACACTCGCTGCTACCCGGCAGTTTTCGTCCGAGACGAGCAGCACCACGGAGATATTCGCGCTCACCGTCGTCGTGCGCCCGACGAGTCCCTCATCGGTCAGCACCGGCATCTCCGGCGCGAGACCGTCCTCCTCGCCGCGGTTGATCGTGACCGTCCGCCACCAGGTCGACGAATCGCGCGAGACGACTTCCGCCGGGACGAGCCGGAAAAGCGAGCGCTGGCGATAATTGAGCGCGTGCCGCAGGCGGTTGACCTCATGCTCGACGTCGCGCAGCGCTTCGTTCGTCGCTTTCAGCGAGCGGTTCTCCACCTGGAGCGCGGCGTTGTCGCGTTCCAGTTCCTCGAGCGATTTCAGCCCGGCGCGCACCGAACTGATTTGCCGCTCCAAACCGGAACCAGTCTTGAGGAAAGGCGAAATGACCTGGAAGAAGGTGGCTTGAATCTTCCGCGTCGTCTGCGGTCCGATATTCAGAAGCGCGAGAAGGGCCGCGGCGAAAAGGACGATCGCGACGATACTGCTGCGGCTCATCGCAGCTCAGCATTCAAATCTCTGATTTCGGATTCGATCATCTCCAATCAGCAACCAGCAATCGATTCACTGCCGCCACTGGCGATCGGCCGTCGCGACCTGGCGGAGGAACTTGATCTCGTTCAAACATTTGCCCGTCCCCTCTGCGACCGCGCTCAACGGATCTTCCGCGACGTGCACCGGCAGCCCGGTCTCCTCGCTCAACAAGCGATCGAACCCGCGCAGGAGCGCGCCCCCACCCGCGAGGACCAACCCGCGATCGACCAGATCGGCCGACAATTCCGGCGGACAACGCTCGAGCGTGATCCGCACCGAATCGACAATCGTCGAGATTGGTTCGAGCAACGCCTCGCGCACTTCCTGCGAAGTGATCGTCAGGGTCTTTGGCAGCCCGGCGACCAGGTCCCGGCCTTTTACTTCCACGCTCGTCTCTTTGTCGCTGGGATAAGCGGAACCGATTTTGATTTTGATCTCCTCCGCCGTGCGCTCGCCGATCATCAGGTTGTAGGCGCGCTTCATGTACTGCACAATCGCTTCATCCAGCTCGTCGCCCGCCACTCGCACGCTCCGGCTGAAGACGATGCCCGAGAGTGAAATCAGCGCGACTTCCGTCGTCCCGCCGCCGATGTCGATGATCATATTGCCGGCCGGATCCTGCACCGGCAGTCCGACGCCGATCGCCGCCGCCATCGGTTCTTCGATCAGGTAAACTTCCCGCGCCCCGGCGTGCGTGGCCGATTCCCGCACCGCGCGTTTTTCCACCTCGGTAATCCCGGACGGCACGGCGATCACAACCCGCGGGCGGGCGCGTACCCGGCTGTTGTGCACCTTGGTGATGAAATGCCGCAGCATCGCCTCGGTTACCTCAAAATCGGCAATGACGCCGTCTTTCAATGGCCGAACGGCCACAATATTGGCCGGCGTGCGCCCGAGCATGCGCTTCGCTTCGTCGCCGACGGCAAGCACTTTCATCGTGCCCGCCTGCACCGCCACGACCGACGGTTCGCGCAGGACGATGCCCTGATCCTTGACGTAAACGAGTGTGTTGGCGGTGCCGAGATCGATCCCGATATCGCTGGAGAACCAACCGAAAAGTCTATTAAGCATGAGAGAAGCCTTGGAATGGAGTCCGCCGGCCGACCCATTACAAGCGAAAGCTGTGCCGCACGTCCGGACCGGCGAAAAACCCGCAGTATCTTGGAACGGCGCAGAGTGCCGTCAAGGGAAAGCTGGCCGGACAGCTGGCGGACAACGTTCAACGTCCAATCTCCAACGCTCAACGTTTAACGTCCGAATCGACCTGGTCCCGCTGTCCTAAATTGAAAGTTGAACGTTGAACGTTGGACGTTGAACGTTTCTCCTCTCCTTCGATCCACCTCCGATGACCTCGCGTCCCATCCTCATCGCTCCCTCAATTCTCGCGGCCGATTTCGCGCACCTCGCCGACGACCTGGAACGCGTCCTCGCCGCCGGCGCCGACTGGCTGCATCTCGACATCATGGATGGTCAATTCGTCGACAACATTTCCTTCGGACCCGGGCTCGTAAAGACGGTTCGTGGCCTAACGAGCATCCCGTTCGATGTCCATTTGATGATCGAGCGAGCGGATCATTACCTCCCCCGTTTCGTCGCCGCCGGCGCGAACTCGATTACTGTCCACGTCGAGCCGGAAGCGAAGCACGATGTCGCAAAAACGCTCCGATTGATTCGGGAAAGCGGCTGCCGTGCCGGCCTGACGTTGAATCCAGCGACGCCTTTTGCCGCCGTCGAGCCGCACCTCTTCCGCATCGATCTTCTCCTCATCATGACCGTCCATCCCGGCTTCGGCGGCCAATCTTTCCAACCCGCGATGATGGGAAAAGTGCGGCGTGCGGCCGAACTTCGCGATTCGTTAGGCGTGAACTACGACATCGAGGTCGATGGCGGGATCAATCCGGAGACGGCGCAGCTTTCGCTCGCCAACGGCGCCAACGTTCTGGTCGCCGGCACTTCCATTTTCCGGTCGGACGATTACGCGGCGGCGATTCGCGCCTTGCGCGTTCCCACCTCTGAACCAACGATTCCCTAGGAAAGATCGATTGTGAAAAACGACCAAGACAACATCCAGCTCAGCGCGGTCGAGGATCACGACGGCATCCTGACGATTCGCGGCGGCGGGGCACGAAGAGATTGGAATGGCATTCATTACAAACAGGGCATGTCGGCAAAAAACGTCGGCACGACCAGGCTTTCCGCCAATATTGCGACGATTCCGCCGGGCGGTGTGGCCTACGCCCATATCCACGTCGGCTTCGAGCTCATTCTTTACATTCTCGAAGGAAAAGTGCGCCATGAATTCGGGCCCGGCCTCAAGAACGTGCTCGAAAACGAAGCCGGCGACTTCATTTACATAAAACCCGACGTGCCCCATGAGGTTTTCAACCTGAGCAAGACCGAACCGGTGGTCGCGTTTGTCGCCCGTTCCTCGGCCGATGAATGGGATAATATTATCCCGTACGATCGCAACCAGGCTGCCGGAACGCCATAGTCAAGGCGCGCCTTCCTGTCAGTGACCGTCTCTGCCCGGCGTTGCCTAACAAGAGGAACAGGACCAGGGGCATTTTGATCGCTCGATTCAAACTGTCAGGCTTGCCTGAGTGCAAGCCTTTTTGGAGGCGGCGGTACGCCTTCCAAGCCGCCCGGTTGGACTGCGCCCCGAGCCGGCCAAGTCGAGTTCGGCGGTGCTACCGCGGCCCAACCGGCTCGGCGAAGGTGGTGGTCTCGGCCATCACTTCGTCGGTCTGTGTCACCCTCACGACTTCTTCGATCGTGGTCTTGTTTTCTGCGACACGGCGCCAGCCGTCCTGCCGGAGGGTCTGCATGCGCTGGGCGATGGCGCATTGTTTTAGTTCGCCCCCGTCGGCTTTTTTCATGATGAGGCGCTTGAGCGGTTCGGTCACGAGGCAAATCTCGTAGATGGCGAGCCGGCCCTGGTAACCAGTCTGGCGACAGTTTTCGCAACCGGCCCCGCGCCTGAAGGACGTGCCTTTATCAATCGGAAAGCCGATTTCTTCGAGGTATTCTCTCGGATATTCGACCGTCTCGACGCAATCGGGACAGATGGTGCGAACAAGGCGCTGGGCGAGGAAGGCCTTCACGACCGAGGCGAGCAGGAACGGCTCGACCTCCATGTCGATGAGACGCGTGATGCCGCCGACGGCGTCGTTGGTGTGCAGGGTGCTGAAGACAAGGTGACCGGTCATGGCGGCACGAATCGCGATGTCGGCGGTCTCGACGTCGCGAATTTCTCCGACCATTACGACATTTGGGTCCTGGCGCAGGATGTGACGCAGGCCCTTCGCGAAGGTGAGGTCGATCTCGGGTTTTACGTCGATCTGAGAAACGCCGGGGAGTCGATACTCGACCGGCTCCTCAATCGTGATAATGCGGCGCTGGACGGAGTTGATGCTGCTGAGGAAACAATAGAGCGAAGTCGATTTGCCGGAACCGGTCGGGCCGGTAACGAGAATGATGCCGTTAGGCTGGGCGAGGAGCGACTTCATGATCCGGGTGTGCTCGGGGCTAAGGTCGAGCCGTTCAAAGCCGAACGCCTGCTGCTGATCGCGGCTGAGCAAACGCAGGCTGATCGATTCACCGTTCACCGTCGGGATGGTGGAAACGCGGACGTCGATTTTCTGGTCGGCGCTCTCGAGATTGATCCGGCCGTCCTGCGGGAGGCGGCGCTCGGCGATGTCCATGTGCGCCATCACTTTCAAGCGCGAGATGATGGCCGATTGCAGAAGACGCAATTGCGGCGGAACCGCGACTTCGTGCAGGATGCCGTCGATCCGGTAACGAATGCGCAGATCGTTCTCGAGCGGCTCGACGTGAATGTCGGTCGCGCGTTCGTGGATCGCTTCGCGAATGATTTGGTTGACGAACTTCACGACCGAGGCCTCGGGGTCGTCGGCGTTGAGGTCGGTGCTCGTCTCGATGTCCTGGAGCGCTTCGAAGGAGCGGTTGGTTTTGAGGATTTCGTCGAACGTTTCCGCGCCCACGCCGTAGAGCGTTTTCATCGCGCGGAGGATTTGCCCGCGCGGCACAAGCACCCACTCGGCCTGTTTGCTCAGCAGTTGGGAGGCAAGCTGCCGGCCGGTCGAGTTAAACAAATCGTAGGTCGCGAGCACGACCGCGTTCTCCTTGATCTCGATCGGCAGAATGTGATGCTGAAAAACGAAGCGGCTCGGCAGGACGAGCAAGGTCGCACGCTCGATTTTCTTCGCGTCGATCGAGGCCACCGGCACGCTGAAGAATTGGCCGATTGCCTCGAGGAAGCGTTGCTCATCGACCTTTCCCGAGTTGAGGACATCGGCGGTCCACGAGTTGCCGTTGAGATTCGCGGCCAGGACGCTCGCCTCTTCGCGGGAAGCTACTCCGCTGGCGAGCAGGATATCGACGAGTGATTTACTGAGGGCCGGGCTCATGCCGCAATCTAAGGCAAACGCAACGCTCTGCGCACCGGGACGGTGAGAGTTCCGGTCACGGGAAGGGAATAGTTTTTTTGCATCCGCGCGATCGCGTCGCGGACTCTATCAGAGAAAATTCCATCGATCGGGCCGCAATAGTAGCCGAGGCGACGCAAAGAAGACTGGAGGGCGCCAACGTAAGCCGGATCGGAGATCAGGCTTACTCCTGACTCGAAATAGTAGGGAAAGCGCCAATCATGGCGGGGCGCGAAGTCGGTTCGATCCAGCGTCGGGCCCTGGTGAAGCAGCCCATACTCATCTCGATCGGCCAACGGCTCACTAGAATTAAAAAGTCTGTCAAAGAAAATTGACTCGTCCGCAAAACTAGCCCGCGGTATACAAAAGGACATTGCCAAAACAATGAGAGCAAGAACTCGGTTCATGATGGGACGCTATCTTTGTGGCGGAAGATCGGGTGGTGGCAATTGTTTTCCGTCGGCCAGCGGCGGGCAATCGGGACAATCGTCCTGTTCCAGTTCAGGCCCGAAATGGGTTCGGTCCTGCGTTCTCTGACGCAGGCGATACGACTCCAATTTCGTCAGGGTTACCTGCGGTTGCATCAAAATAATCAGTTCATTTCGCATTTTGGTTTTGGTCGTGCTGCGGAAAAGAGCACCCACCACCGGGAGACGACCCAGAATGGGTATTCCAGTCCGGTTGTCTTGTTGGTTGTCCATGATCAGTCCGCCCAGAACAATGGTGGCGCCGTTCGGCGCCGAGACGGTCGAGCGGATATAGCGGGTCGCAATGTTCGGGATGGAATTGCCAGAGACCACGGTGGTACCCGCCAGGCTGTCAACCTTCTGCAAAATATCGAGCGAGACCTCTTTTTCAGAGTTGATCAGCGGCACTACTTCGAGTTGGAGCGCCACTTTCTTGAACTCAATATTTGATTGCTGCGCGAGCCCGGTGTTGATGAAGCCGCTTCCGCTCGTATTTGAGATCGTACTCACCGGAACGGGGATCTCCGTTCCCGAGGCGATAATCGCCTTCTTGTTGTTGCTCGTAAAGACCATCGGCCGCGAAATCACCTTGAATTTCCCCGTCGAATCAAGCGCATGCACGATGGCCGAGAGACCAGCGGCGAGAGAGACATAAACGTTGGTGCCGGATCCCACGCTTGACAGAATATTATTGAAGTTGATCAGGCCAGCGGGATCAAGGATTCCATTAACAGGGGCGGCGGAAGCACCCGGAGAGGCTGCAGCAGCGGCTGCGCCAAATGGAAGAGGCACGTCGGTCCTGCTATTGTTATTCGAAACGCCCACCACCGAGTTACTGTGCTTCACAAAATAATCGACGCCGAATTCCTCGTCGTTGGTCAGTTGCAACTCGCCAATCACGGTGCTCAGGGCGACCTGGGGCGCCCTCACATCCATTTCGTCGAGGATCTTGGAAACCTTCACCACCACGTCGCGATTGCCGAGAACAATGATCGAGTTGGCGCGCGCGTCGGCGATAAGCTTGGTGTTGCCGACCGTGACCGCCTGCGGCGCGGTGTCGACCGGTTGCGTGGTTAACTCTTCGGTCACCTGCAGCGTGCTGTCGCCTCCGGTGCCGGAGGTGCTGCTGGTGTTCGATTGATTGGGGGGCGTCGGATTGGCGCGCTGGTTCCGCCCCTGCTGCTGCTGCCCCTGGCCTCCCTGCCCCTGCTGGTTCTGATCGCCCGGCTCGGTCAACGCCTGGACCAACACCGGCAGAACATCGGCCGCCGCGATGTATTTCAGCGGACGCGTCACCGGCTTGCCGAACTCCACGTTGGCGTCGAATTCCGCAATCAGCTTCTCGATAAACGGGAAATTGATTGGCCGGGTGATGACGTGGATGCGGTTGGTGCGCACGTCGGCTTCGAGCTTGATCTTGCCGACGACGAGCGAATCCTCCGAAAGCACGGCCGACCCTTCATCATCGCTGCCCTGCGGTACCCCAGGCGGCACGACGCCGCGGATGGTACGGATATTTCCGCCGGGCTGTCCCGTCTGATTCCCTTTGTCGAAAATCTCCTTCATCATGTCGACCACTTTGGTCGCGTCGGCCCGCTCCAGTTTGATGAATTCGCTTTTCACTTCAGCCGGGGGGGTGTCGATTTGTTCGACCATCTTCACCAGTTTCCGAAGGACATCCGCGCTTTGCGTTACGAGCAGGCTCGAAGACTTGGGCAGCGCCAGGATCGGCGCCTGCCCGCCGATGCCCGCCAGATATTGCGCGAGCACCTGCTGGAGTTCCTGCGGGTCGGCGTAATTCAACTTGAAGAGGAAGCTGACCACCTTCGCGCCGGGCGGGATATCCGCGGGATCGGAGAAAATCGGCACGGCCGCCGCACGGGGATTCTTATTGATTCCGATGACCTCGATAATATCGCCTTCCGCGGGCACGAGCGAAAATCCGTTCAGGGCCAGGTTCATCTCGATGATCTTGATCGCCTCTTCGCGCGGCACCGGTTTGGCGATGAAGATGTTCACCTTGCCCTGGACGTTGTTGTCCATTACCAGCTTCTTACCCGTGAGATTTTCGTAGAGGTGCAGGACATCGAGCACGTCGCTGTTCGGGTATTGCATTGTCACCATATCGACGGGCCGGTTCGGCAAGCCGGGCCGGCCCGCGCCCCCGAGCGGGATAAATGGCGTTGGCCTGGACACCTGCCCAAAAGCGACCACGGCAAGAAAAAGCGGCGGGACGAGTCCAAAGAAGAGGCGACGCAGCACGCGCTTATGTAATTGTTCGCCGCCCCGAGGTCAACCAGTTCTCCGGGGAGAAGATTCGACTGGTTGTGGAAATTGCGGAATGCTCAGCTTATGCGGAACATCCAAATACGGCTGCTCATGAGTTCATTAGGCGCCGTCCTCGCCCTGTCCGCGGTCGCGGCGGCGGCCGCGCCGGAGCCCATTCGCGTTGTGCTCGAAGCCCAGGCGGCGGCCTGGAATCGCGGCGATATCGACGGCTTCATGGCGGGCTACGCGCGCTCGTCCCGGACGATCTTCGTTTCCGGCAACGAAGTGACCCGCGGCTGGCAGACGGTGCGCGATCGTTATGCCAAAAAATATGACAGCCACGAGAAGATGGGCAGGCTGACCTTTTCCGGCCTAACGATTACGAAGCTTTGTCCGGATGTCGCGATCGTCCTCGGCAATTGGCGCCTGCGGCGCAGGGACGACGAGCCGCACGGGAAATTCACGCTCCTCTTCCGCCACCTGCCCGAGGGCTGGCGGATTGTGCTGGATCACACCTCGTGAGCCCGGAGGGACGCGCTTCCGCGCGCCCAGGACATGCGCAAGCATGTCCCTCCGAAGGCGGCGAGACGCCGCTCAACCGCGCAGCGCGCTCAGCAACTTCCCGTGAATTCCGTCGAAGCCGCCGTTGCTGAAGATCGTGACCACGTCGTTAGGCTGGAGGAGCGGCACGATCCGCTCGACGATCGCGGCCGCGTCACGCTCGTAAAATGCCATCCGGCCCGCGGCCGCGATCGCGGCGACGACCGCCTCCGGGTGAAGCCGTTCCTCCGGCGGAATCTGCTCGAGGGCCGCGATCTGCGCGATGAAAACGCCGTCGGCCAGTTGCAGAGCCTCAGGCAATTGCTGCTGAAAGACCGCGCGCCGCGTCGTATTCGAGCGCGGCTCGAAAATCGCCCAAAGCCGCTGCCCCGGATAACGATGGCGCAGCGCGCCTAACGTCTCACGAATAGCGGTCGGATGATGCCCGAAGTCGTCGATTACCGTCACCCCGCGCGCCCGGCCGCGCACTTCCTGGCGGCGCGCGATCCCTTCGAAGCTGGTCAGGGCGGTCTGGATCACTTCCGGAGTGAGACCGTAGAAGCGGGCCGCGACCGCCGCCATGGCGGCATTGCGGACGTTGAACTCGCCGAAGAGGGGCGAGTCGAAAGTCGTTTCGCCTAACGAAAAGCGGGAGCCCTTGGCCGAGGAGCTGAGATCGCGAATCCGTTCCGCGCAGTTCTCCGAGAAGCCCACTGCCACGAGCGGCGCGAGGCAATCGCGCGTCACCTCGACGCAGTTCGCGTCGTCCCCGTTGAGCAAAATCATTCCGTTCTGTGGCACGATGTTCACCAGCCGGCGGAAGCTCAGCATGACCGCTGCGAGATCGGGAAAGATATCCGCGTGATCGAACTCGATGTTGTTGATCACGAGCAGCTCCGGGAGGTAGTGAATGAACTTGGAACGCTTGTCGAAAAACGCCGAGTCGTACTCGTCGCCTTCGATCACGAAATAATTCGACTCGTGGAAAAGCGCGCCCCGCCCCAGGTTGCGCGGCAGACCACCGATCATATAGCCGGGCTCCAATTCCCCGACCGTCAGCATCCAGGTGAGCAGCGCGGTCGTCGTCGTTTTCCCGTGCGTGCCGGTGACGACAAGATTGTGCCGGCCGCGGAGGAAGAATTCCTTCAGCACTTCGGGGAGCGACAGATAATAAAGCTTCCGGTTCAGGACCGCTTCCACCTCCGGGTTGCCGCGCTTGATCGCGTTGCCGATCACCACCACCTCGGCCTCGTCAGGCAAATTCTCCGCGCGGTACGGCTCGCTCAGTCGGATCCCCTTGGCGCGGAGAAAGTCGGACATCGGGGGATAGACCTTTTCGTCCGACCCGGTCACGACGCAGCCGCGCTCGCGCAAGGCGGCCGCGACCGAACCCATCGCCGTCCCGCAAATTCCGAGGAAATGGAAATGGCGGGACTGCTTCACGCCCGCACCTCTAAGCTGACCGGCAAACTTTTGCGAGCGACAGACCATGCAGGGCGCCTCAGTTCACGGC
>DATMNS010000212.1:0-3231 GCA_035568735.1 Chthoniobacterales bacterium
CCTTTCCTCGGTGCTTCTCGTCTTCCAGCTCGGGCAGCCGCGAATCTTCATGGCGATGGCGCGGGATGGTTTGTTGCCACAATATTTTGCCCGCATCCACCCGCGCTTCCGCACCCCGCACGTGACCACCATCTGGACCGGTTTGGCGGTCGGTGGCGTGGCGATGCTGACGGATATTGGTTCGCTGGCCGACCTGACCAATATAGGAACACTTTTCGCCTTCGCCCTCGTTTGTTCTGGCGTAATTGTCTTGCGCAGGAAAGATCCCACCCGACCGCGTCCTTTCCGCACTCCTTTCGTGCCGTTCTTTCCGATTCTCGGAGTCCTGATGTGCATCGCTCTCATGCTCAGCCTCCCGATCGAAACCTGGTTGCGGTTCTTCGGCTGGTTGATCATCGGCCTCGCCATTTATTTCCTCTACAGCGTTCGGCACAGCCGGCTCCGCCACGGGATCGACACCGGGGAAACCGAGAACGAATTCCCGCCGATCGTGCCCTAGGAAGACGCGCGAAAAAATCCGCGTTCGTTAGGCGAAGCTAGGCTGCCGGCTTCAGATATTTCGCGAGAAACTTCTCCATCGCGCCGTAGAAATCGAAACGGTTTTCTTCGTTGTGAAAGCCGTGGCCTTCGTTGTCCTTCACCATGTATTCGACCTCCACTCCGCGCTTTTTCAGCGCCGCCACCATCTGGTCGGACTCGTCCTTGTTCACCCGCGGATCATGCGCGCCCTGCGCGACAAAGAGCGGCGTCTTGATCTTGTCCGCATGCATCACGGGCGAGACCGCTTCCATCATTGCCTTGTCTTTTTCCGGGTCGCCCACCATCTCGTGGAACATGTCGAGAAACGGTTTCCAGTAGGGCGGGATCGTCTTCAGGAAGGTAAACATGTTGGCCACGCCGACGTAATCGACAGCCGCCGCGTAGAGATCAGGCGTAAAGGTGACGCCGGCGAGCGTCGCATAGCCGCCGTAGCTGCCGCCGTAAATCGCGACCCGCTTCGGATCGGCGACCCCTTGTTTAACCAGCCATTGCACACCGTCGGTGATGTCGTTCTGCATCGATTGTCCCCACTGCTTGAAGGACGCTTCCCAGAACTTGCGGCCGTAGCCGGTCGAGCCACGGAAGTTCATTTGCAGCACGGCATAGCCGCGGTTGGCGAGGAACTGCACCTCGGGATTGAAGCCCCAAGTGTCGCGCGCCCATGGACCGCCGTGTGGGTTGATCACCACCGGCAGATTCCTGGCCGATCGGCCGAGCGGCAGCGTCAGGTAGCCGTGAATCGTTAGGCCGTCACGGCTCTGGTATTCGATCGGCTTCATCGGCGCGAGCTCGCTCTCCTTTAGCCAAGGGGCCACATCCACCAGCTTCGTAAGCATGCCGGTTTTCACGTCGAACAAATTGCGCGACCCCGGCGAGCGATCGTTGCTCGCCACAACGATGAATTTGTCCTCGGCCTTGTCGTTGGCGACAACTTCCACTTCGTAGCCGGGCAATTTTTCCTGCAGGGTTTTGTAGATCGCCTCCGTTTGCGGATCGAAAAACTTGCGTTCCGTTTTCCAGGTATCGAAGGCGGCGAAAATTACCACCTTTCGCTTTTTCGAATAGGCCAGCGCATCCACGTCCACCTCGGGATTTTGGTAAATCATTTCCAGCTCCTTGCCGTTGCTTGGATCGAGCGTCACGACCGCCGCTTTGTCTCGGCCGATGTTGGAAGTCGCGTAGATGCTTTTGTTATCGAAGGTGTAAAACTGCGGCGATACCGACTCGCGAAAATTGGTCTTCAACACCTCCTTGAATGGCGCCTTCTCATCCAGCCGGGTGAGCAGGCTGGTGTTCACGCCATCGGTCTGGGTGGCCGCGCGGATCACGCCCGCGTGGTCGGTGATCCAGCGATCCACTTTGCCGGGATTCTGGGCCACCATCTTCATCTCGCCGGTCGCGACGTTGAGCCGAAATGCGTCGAAGATCTCCGGGTTGCGTTTGTTCAGGGTGATTAGCATGTCGGTCTCGGAGGCGTCCGCGAGATCGTCGATGATGTCGCTCCGCACCTTGGGAAACGGCGTCAGGTCCTTCACCTCGCCGCTCTTCAAGTCGACGCGCTTGAGATGGAAATTCTCATCGCCCTTGTCGTCCATCGCGTAGACGATGAATTTATTTCCCTTCCAGGCGTAGTTGCGAATGTCGCGGTCTTTCTCATTCGTTAGGCGTTTCGCCTCGCCGCCCGCCGTCGGGCGAATGAAGACGTTCATCCGCGAGTCCCACGGCTGAAGAAAGGAGAGCGTGGCACCATCCGGCGAGAGATCGTAGCCGCGGCTGACCGGGTTCTTGAAAAAATCCCGGAGCGGAATTTTCGGCGGAATCGCGGAATCGGCCTTGGCGACCGGTGAAGCCGGAGCCGCGGGTGACGGTCCCTGGCCGAAGACGGGACTGGCGAGGAGGCCGGCAAGAATGAGAACAAGGAGATATTTCATGGCGTTGTGAGTGAGATGCAGCGCGTGCTGCCTTTGGATTCAAGTGTCGATGCCACGCTCGCGCAAGTGCGGGGGGTCGCTTTTCATTTCGTCGGCCAGCGGATACGGTTGGCAGGCGTGACGGAAGCGATCCAAACTTTCAATCTGCTCGGCACGCCGCTGCTCGCGACCAGTTACGAAAGGTTAATTGCCCAGACTCACGCCCTCGCGCTCGAGGGCGCGACCTGTGCGATCGACCTGACGAATACACACATTGTCACTCTGCGGCGGCAGGAGGCCCACTTCCGCGAGCTGACGAGCCGGTTCGATTATTTCGTGCCCGACGGCATGCCCCTCATCTGGTGCCTGAACGCGCGCGGCGCCGGCCTGCGCGACCGGGTTTATGGCCCGACTTTCATGCGCCGTTGCCTCGAGGCCAGTCCTGCTCCCTGGAAGCATTATTTGTTAGGCGGCTCCGTCGAGTGCGTCGCCCGGCTGCGCACGAGATTTTCGCCGCCTGCCCAAATTGTCGGCGCTCGGGATGGCTATTTTGCGCCTGACGAGGAAACGGAAATCCTCGACGAGATCAATCGGCTGGAGCCCGATTTTATTTGGATCGGGCTCGGCACACCGAAACAACAGGATTGGATCTACCGGCACAAGGCCGCGATCCGACGCGGCGTTTTGTTTGCGGTGGGATTTGCTTTTGACGTCAACGCCGGGATGAAACCCGATGCGCCCGCCTGGATGCAGCGCCTCGGACTAACCTGGCTTTTCCGCG